>JAJDAS010000123.1 GCA_029261755.1 Nitrospinia bacterium | reverse complement strand
AAACAGCATTCTATTATTCCGCAAAATTTATTTGTTCTGCCTAAAGTTATTTTGGAGGGAGTAAACCATGAAGTTGGAAAAAGATTATCGGAAAGATGAACTGTTAGAGACCTTATGGCACCTGACGGAAAACCATGATTTGACACTCAAGCATTTGAAGGAACACGACCCAACTCAAGAACACGAGAAATCCCTGCATCAGTTTGCTTCTGACGGGGTGCTTACCTTTGACGGAGAAAACATTACCTTAACCGAAAAAGGAAAAGAATCGGCTAAAAGCATTATCAGACGCCATAGACTCGCAGAACGGCTCTTGGTGGATGTACTGGGAAAAAAAGTTACGGATACCGAAAAGGCGGCATGCGAGTTCGAACATGTCCTAGCGCCCGAACTGGTGGACTCCATCTGCATCCTTTTGGGCCATCCACAGAAATGCCCTCACGGGTCGGCGATACCGGAGGGAAAGTGTTGCGAGGAGGCCCGTAGCTCCATCGAGTCTGCAGCTATTCCCCTAACTAAAATGAAGGTGGGCAGTATGGCAAAAATTATCTCTATAAATACTAGAGATGACGGTAGAATGCATAAACTCCTGGCTATGGGCCTGACTCCCGGAACCAAGATCAAGCTGCATCAGTCTTATCCGGCAATAGTAGTGGAAGTGGACCAGCGTCAGATCGCTCTGGAAGACTCCATTGGAAGAGAAATCAACGTCTGGAAACCGGTTGAAGCACATCGATAGTTAATGCGCCTCTCGCTGTTTCCATCCAACTTATTACTTTGAAACTATTTTTTACATTTTCCAGAGGTATTGGAACCCTGAAAATTGATTTAAAATGTTTTCCTGCAGAAAAGATTTTGTATCGCCTTGTATCATGCGGTACAAAAGCCCTTTCTCTTTCTTCTCCCGGACGATTTTCGGCTCTCCCTTGATGCCGCTTATTTCAACCAAAAGGTCCACAGCGTCTTCAAATCCCCCAAGCTTGTCGATGAGCCCCACTTTGTATGCCTGGCGTCCTGTATAAATTCTTCCGTCCGCCAGCTCCCTCACCCTTTCCATTTTCATCTTGCGGCCTTTAGAAACGGCATCCATGAACTGGTCATGAATATCATCAGCCGAGGCTTGGAAAATTTTTCGTTCTTCTTCCGTCATTTGACGGTTTGGAGAACCGGAATCCTTGAACTCCCCACTCTTTACCACATCTGTTTTCAGGCCAATTTTTTTCAAAAGTTCTTCAACATTGGAAATAGGCATGATGACGCCTATGCTCCCGGTAATAGTCCCCGGATTAGCAATGATCCGGTTAGCCGCTACAGCTATGTAATACCCTCCGGACGCTCCAAGGCTTGCCATGGACGCAACCACCTTTTTCCCGGTTTCTTTTCTGATGCGAAGGATTTCAGAATATATCTCTTGGGAAGGCGCAACTCCTCCGCCCGGCGAATTGATTCGCACTAAAATGCCCTTAATGGAAGAGTCCTTGCCGTATTTTTTTAGTTTCTCGACAATTTCATCGGATTCATTAATGACTCCCTTCACCTCCACCACAGCGATCTTTTGCCCGCCACCCTCTCTGTCTTCCAGGTAGTCAAGAAAGTTTTTGGAAAATGAGTAGAAGAAAAGGGCCATTACGCTAAGGCAAAGGAATCCCCAAAAAAAAGGATGTTTTTTCATAGTGAGTGCAAAAAGAGTGTGAGTAAGGTTTAAAGCAGCCCTTGCAGGGGAAACCGTAAAACAGGATAAAGGGATTCAAAAAAAAGATCCCCAAAATTGCGCAATTTATCCTTATTTCACGAGTTCCCCTTTAAGGTTTTCAGCAATGGATACTTACTGTTCTCAGGATTATTATTCTCCGTCGGACACCTCTATCTCCGTGTCGGTGAAATCCTCGGGGGTAAGCCCTTCTTCGATAGCTTTTATGCTTAACCCGATTTTTCTCTTTTCCACGTCGATGTTCATGACCCGGCATGTGGCGGCATCACCTTCCTTGAAAGCGTCCTCCGGCTTATTTCTATGGGCTTTTCCATATTGGGAAACATGGATCAAGCCTTCAATGTGGTCACCAAGCTCTCCGAAGGCGCCAAAGGTTGCAATTTTGGAAATGGTCACGTCCACATCCTGTCCAAGGGTATATTTGGAAGTTGCTTGTTCCCAAGGATCCTCTTCCAACTGTTTGAGGCCAAGGGAAAGTTTTTCTTCCGTACGTTCTACGCTGAGAACCATGGCTTTAACCACCTCTCGTTTTTTGAGAATCTCAGATGGGTGTTTCACTTTTTTCGTCCAGGACATGTCGGAGATGTGGATCAAGCCGTCGATTCCATCTTCCAACTCGATAAAGGCCCCGAAGTCGGTGAGGTTGCGGACCCTGCCTTCCACTACCGTGTTTACCGGATACTTCTCTTCGATGTTCTCCCAAGGGTTTGCTTCCGTTTGTTTCATTCCCAGGGAGATTCTTCTCTTTTCCTTATCCAGGGAAAGAACAACGGCTTCCACCATATCTCCTATTGCAACAATTCTGGAAGGGTGTTTCAGGTTTTTACTCCAGGACATCTCCGAGATATGGACAAGACCTTCAATCCCCTTTTCCAACTCAAGAAATGCGCCGTAATCGGTAATGCTGACAACCTTGCCTCGAATACTGGTCCCCGGTGAGTATTTCTCATCGGCCTTGTTCCATGGGTCTTCGGTGATCTGTTTGAGTCCGAGAGAAACTCTTTCCTTCTCTTTATCGTATTTGAGGATCATCACATTGGCTTTGTCTCCAATGGCAAACATCTCTGATGGGTGGCTGACCCTGCCCCAGGACATATCGGTTATGTGGAGGAGTCCGTCGATTCCGCCAAGGTCGATGAATACACCGTATTCGGTGATATTTTTCACGATCCCTTCCATCACCTTTCCTTCTTGCAGGTTCGCCAGGGTATCCACTTTGGCCTGGACCCTTTCTTCTTCGAGGATGACTCTTCGGGAAAGCACAATGTTGCCGCGCTTTTTGTTCATCTTGATGACCCTCATCTCCAGCTTCTTGCCCAGCAACCTGTCCATATTGCGAACCGGACGCAAGTCGATCTGGGAACCTGGAAGAAAGGCCCTCAAGCCGATGTCTACAGTAAGGCCTCCTTTAGCTCTTGCAACGATGATTCCTTCTATAAGCGCTTGATTTTCAAAGGCATTGGCGATATTGTCCCATATCTTTATCTTGTTGGCTTTATCCTTGGAAAGGACTATCTGGCCCTCATTGTCTTCCGTTTTTTCCAGATAAATTTCAATTTCATCGCCGATGTTCAGGTCTCTCCCCCGATCGGGGAATTCGCTGGTATTGACTTCACCTTCCGATTTAAAACCCACATCCACCAGCACGGAGTCTTTAGTAATTCTCAGGATGGTGCCTTTAATGATCTCACCTTCCTTGAAAGTCTTTACATCCCGATCATAGTATTCCTTCATGAGGGCTTTGTCTTCATCGGATATGCCATCATCAAAATCTTCTTTTTCGTCGTAGTCATCCTCCAAGAGCGCTAGCTCTTCTTCGGTTAACCCCATGCTGTTTAGTTTAGCCATTAAAAACTCTCCTTTATGTTTTTTTTTATTGGACAAAAAAACTAGTAATTGGTTATTTAATTGAGTTAAAATGAATCATTATTCCAGCGTTTATTAGTAAACACCGGTATTGAAAAAAGCTACCCCCCCCTTCATCGATAAATCCTGCGCTGTGGGAAAGAGATTTCTTTCGTTAAATAATTTAATCCCGCGTAGATTTTTTCTATCGTTTTTCATGTTTCGTTATAGTTTACTTGTTTATGCTGAGTTGAATATTAGTAGGTAACTACTTAGGTGTTCAGACTTGAAGGCTGAAGTCTGAAGGAAAAACACTAAAAAGGTTGTGGATAGTTTGAATAAGGCATTCAGATATACTTGATTTACTTCAGCCTTCGACCTTTTCACCTGAGTAGTTACTACTATAGTTTGTCTCTAATTTCCTTGGCCCCTGTAAATATTTGTTGAATTTTCTCTCCATCTCCGGCTTTGATGGCATCGGAGACTTCCGAGAGAGATGCATGAAAACCTTTTATCGCCTGTAGTATGGCATCGCCGTTTTGCAGACAGATCTCCTTCCACATGCCGGGCGAACTAGAGGCAATCCTGGAAAAATCTTTAAACCCGCCTGCAGTATAGGTGAAAATTCCTGGGAACTCCCCTTCATTCTTGGCAACGGCATTCACCAAGGCATAGGCCGCCATGTGGGGAAGATGGCTGATCACCGCCAAAAGCCGGTCATGTTTTTCCGGCTCCATACAACTCACCATGGCGCCTGTTTCTTCCCATAAGTTTTTCAAAAGCTCCATAGCCTGGCTGTCCGTATTTTTCGTGGGTGTTAGTATGCAATGTCGCCCGCGAAAGAGTCCGGGCACGGCGGCTTCCGGGCCCGATTGCTCCGTACCCGCTATGGGGTGTCCGCCGACGAATCGGCCCCCATTAGGCAGTATCTTTTCCAAGCTGTTCACTATACTTTCCTTGGCGCTGCCCGCATCGGTGACAATGGTGTTTTCTCCCAAGAAGGGTGCAATCTTTTCTCCCATTTTGATAATGCTGTCCACCGGCAAGGCCAACATCACCACGTCGGCGTCTGTTACGGCTTCCTCCAGGTCCAGGGTATATTTATCAATCAAGCCACGCTCCATGGCTTTGAGCAGATTGGACTTCTTTCTGCTGCATCCCCAAACCGACTCGGCTAATCCTTTTTCCCGGCAAGCAAGGCCGAAGGAGCCTCCAATGAGGCCGACACCGATAATCGCTAGCTTTTTTATCTTTTTTTGCATCAGATTCCTTTTGGGTAAGACCCTAAAACTCTGAAAAAAGTACAGCGCTTTTCCAATTCTTCCAAGGCTTCTCCTAATAATTCATCTTCCCGGTGTCCATCGATATCCACAAAGAAGCGATATTCCCAGGTTTTCTTTTTAATGGGCCTCGACTCTATCTTGGTCATATTGATTCCCTTGTCCGAAAAAATTTTCAAACATTGGACCAAGGCGCCTGCTTGATCTTTAAGGGAAAAAACCATGGAAGTTTTGTCGGCGCCGCTCTTGGAGGCTTTCTCGCGGGAAATAACCACAAAGCGCGTAACTCCGTTGGCTATATCCTGGATGCCAGCAGCCGCTTTTTTCAGATCGTAAATTTCCGCTGCCATTTCGTTGGCCAAAGCGCCTATGGATTCATCGGTTTGGGCGATTTTTGCCGCTGCTGCAGTGCTTTCACTGTTGGTAATCTGGGCGTTCGGAAGATTTTTGACGATCCACTCTCTGCACTGGGCGATGGCATGGGGGTGAGAGCAGACTTTTTTTATTCGGGAGAGATCACCGTGGGAAGCCAGCAGGTGGATCACAATTTCGATGGAAATTTCCGAGTTGATATATAGAGGAGAGTCAACCAAGAGGTCAAGGGTATGCCCAACGATGCCTTCCACGGAACTTTCAATGGGAACGATCCCATAGGAGACATTTTTTTTCTCCACTTCCGAAAAAATGTCGGCGGTGGATTTTTGAGGCAGGAATTGCGTGGATTTACCGAATTTCTTTTGGGCAGCAAGGTGGGTAAAGGTTGCTTTCGGTCCCAAGAAGGCTACCTTCAGGAGTTTTTCCAGGGAGAGGGTAGCGGAAAAAATTTCCCGGAAGATGGCCTGGATAGCGGGATCAGGGTAGGGGCCTCCATTAGCTTCGGAAAGCCGTCTAAATATATCTATTTCCCGTGAGGGATCGTGAAAACTAGGAAGGTTAGCCTTGGCTTTTTCATTCCCAATTTGCTGGGCAATCTTGCCCCTTCGGCTAAGGAGCTCCAAGACTTGGTCATCGATTTTATCAATTTCCAGCCGAAAATCATCAATTTTCCCCAATATTTTAAAACCGCCTTTTCTTGAATTTGGTGGATCATTATAAACGACATTACAAAGTATTGCAAATGTTTTCCATGTTTTTTGTTATTCAGCTACTCATTAATTAAATGCTTATGTGATGCGGGGGAGGTTGTCCAAAAAACCATATTATAAAAAGAAGAAGTAAAACAAATGTAATCCATATATACAGTGCATGGTTTTGGTTTATGCATTATGGCTCCACAGCCCGAGGATAGCGTCTGGTTGCTATTCGTCTCCACAGCCTCGGGACAATGGAGCCAGCTTTCGGTAAACCACTCACACCCTCCTCGCTCCCAAACTCCAGTTTGGGAACGGGATTGCCTGGGAAGCTCCAGCTTCCAGTTCCCCAGCATTTGTTTCATAAACTCCAGCATAGGAATACAATTCTCCAAGAAGCTCAAACTTGCTCTCCTTTTTTTGTCAAAATAATCCATCCATTTTTTTTGTGTTTTTTTAGCTTGGTTTTTGTCTCTTTCGTTCTTTCTTCGCTAAGTAAACCTATTCAGTTATCGTTTTTTTCTTAAATGGAGATTTCTTCTTATTTGTACAATATGTTGTATGTCTGCCTGAGAATAACCCACCATATTTGCTGCTATGCCCAAAAGTGGTTTTTTAGTGAATTTTTTTTTAATTTTATGGTTGACAAACACGTCTGGAGAGTTTATATTATGCCTTCGTTTGAAAAAAAGTTTCATTGTCTGAAAATTATTTTCACAGCTTGGGATGCTTAGCACCACAAGATCGATGCAAATAACTTGGACAAACTAAAATTAATTGCTTGAGACAGTGATGGAAAACAGAAAACAGCAAATTGTTAAAAGGATAGAAGAGGCCAGGGAAACTTCTCTCGCGAAACTCAGTGAAGAGTTCGGGGTTTCCGAACTGACCATCCGCAGGGATTTAAAATCTATAGAGGAATCCCGCAAGATCAAGATAGGCAAGGGAGAGGTGGTCTGGATTACCGAAGACCCTCTGAACGGGAACATTGAAATCGACCCCCGAGAAGAGGTTGTAGCCGAGATGGCAGCCTCCGGTATTGATTCCAAAGACAGGATCATCTGGATCGGCGGCGGAAACATTTCCATGGGCATCGCTCGAAGAATCGAAAATGTCACTCTGGTAACCAACTCCCTGAAGAGCGCTTCTGCTGCTTTGAAAAGAACAGGGGTGAAGGTTTTTCTCCTGGGTGCGGAAGTGGATCCCAATACCTATTGTTTGTTTGGAAAGTCTCTGGAAAAGATCAAAGAATTTGCCTTCAACAAAGCATTCATCGAAGTGGACGGTTATTTCAATAAACAGTTCCGCTTCTCATCGGAGATGGCGGAAACCGTTTCTTATCTTGGAGAAAACGTGGTGGAAAAAATCCTCGTCATCCGGGGAGATAATTTTGGAAACGTGAATACGGAAAAGGTCAAAGGGCTGAAAGAGTTCAAGGTGGTCTATACGGACACCGCGAAAAGCGCCACCATGAAGGAAATCGAAGGCATGTCTATCCAGGTGGTGAGCAAAAATATCGAACCTGAAAAGCGGAATGAAAAAATCATTCCTTTGAAGGAAAAAATGAGCCGATAGAAAAAAGTGAGCACCTATCAATAACGTAACAACTTTTATTGGAGGGTTTGTCCATGATCAACATGGTATCTGAATTGAGCAGTGCGAATATCAAGGTCTTTGGAGTTGGTGGTGGTGGAGGAAACACCATCAACTGTCTGCATCGGAAAAACATCCAGGGGGTGGAACTCTTTCTCCTGAATACCGACAAGCAGGTCATGAGCGCGTCGCGGGTGAAAAACAAAATCGGCATCGGGCAGACCTTGACCAAGGGACTTGGAGCCGGGGCGAATCCGCAGATCGGCAAAGAGGCAGCCCTGGAATCTGAAGAGGATATACGAAGTTTGATCAAGGGGACGGACCTCCTCTTCCTGGCGGTGGGCATGGGAGGAGGCACCGGAACCGGCGCTTCTCCGGAGATAGGGAGAATCGCCCGGGAAGAGGGAGTTCTAACCGTGGCAGTAACCACTCTCCCCTTCATCTTCGAGGGTAGAAAGAGAATGAATACAGCCAAAGCCGGTGTGGAAGCACTGAAGGATATCGTAGATACCAGCATTGTGCTGGAAAATCAGAAGATTCTGCCGTTAATCAGCAAAACCGCCACCATGCCGGAATCTTTCGAGACAGTGGACGATATCCTTTGTCAGGCCGTTATCTCCGTTACAGACCTCATCACCAAGCCGGGATTGATCAATCTCGACTTCGCGGACTTGAAAACGGTTCTGGAGGGCGGCGGCTCCGCCTTCATGGTAACCGGTACCGCCAGCGGTTCCGAAAGAAGCGAAAAGGCGGCAAAAGCGGCTGTTAATAGCCCATTGATGACCCGAAGCTCCCTGGTAGGCGCCCAAAAACTCATCATCAATATCTCCGGCAGTTCCAGCATGACCCTGGATGAAGTCAACGAAGCAGCCAGCATCATTCACAGCAAGGCGGATGAGGATTGCCACAACATTGTGGGAACCGTTATCGATGAAAGCCTTGGGGATGAATTGCGCGTAACCATCGTCGCCACCGATTTTAATGATGAATTGAGAGAAGAGCCCAGAGCAGTATCCTCCGATACTCTCAAAGTGCTGAGCCTGAACATTCCCGAAAGAGAAGAGCCCAGACAATACATGAACATTCCCAGCACGGTTTTGACTCAATACGAATCAACCAACGGAAGAAAGCGTACATTCCGGGAAACCAATATCGACTATCCCACCTTCCTAAGGGCGCGGAAAGCTTAATTCAAGTCAGTAGAGGTTGCCAGGTTTAAGGGAGGATGGAGTGGTGAGGCGCAAGACCTTACCCTCGACCTATGTGCTTCCCCCCTTTAGGTATTTGAAAAAGCTTTTTTGGCACAGATTTTTTATGATTTTTTTTAATCATAGATAATCTGTGTTCTTTTGTGTCTATACTCCTCTGTTTATTTTGCTCTCTCCCCTTATTCTGTTCCACACTGCTTCTTTACGCAAACCAATAGGCAACAATGATGTTGGAGTGTGAAGCTGGTCAGGAATGGGTCTGTGGAGCAGGCTTACCGCAGTTTTCCCAGCCTATCTCCTCTTCGATTTTTATGCCAACTTGAATGTTGCGTTTAAGGGAGTGCGCAAATTCCTTTTACCTACCTTCTCTTTTTGTTTATAATAAATGCAAAGAACCGCAATCTCACAATTCCATATGGAGAACAATATGAAATTACTTGGAACGAAAACTTACCTGTTAAAAGTATTCATCGGATCGGTAGCGCTGGCCTTGGCAGTCCTCTCCTCTTTTCCTGGTGAAAGCGGGAACGTCACATTTGCCTCGGAGAACGATCCCTTCGCCTACAAGGAAATAAAAGCCGCACTTGCCTCGGGAGAGAATTTCATCCAATACAACAGGATCAGCGGGATGCTGACGGACCTGCTGAGGGAACAAAAAAGGCTATTCACTGAAAAAAAACAGGCGGGAAAGAATGAAATCACTACCAAGATTGAGGAGCTATTGAATGATGCAAGCCTTTCCGCAAGCGAACGTGATTACGGTCAGGCTTACAAAATCCTGGATGGCGCCCACGAAACTCTCACGGAATCCCTGAAGGATTTATCAAAAAAATAGTAACAAGTGACAAGTAACGAGTGACAAGAAAAAAGCTGCCGCAACTCGTCACTTGTCAATCCTTTTGTGCGAATGCCCATGTAAAGGAAAGCCCCAACTCTTCCGCGCCGCCTATCCGAACCGCTTTGTGAAAAATGGAGGCCCAGAATTCACTCATGTGGGCTTTATTCAGCAGGTTCTGTTTGAAGACATCATCCACCCGCTTTCTCTCCTCCTTGCCCCCCGGCGTTCCATAGGCGTAAGTGAGGTCATGGGGTAAGGCGCATTGGTAGGTAAGCGTTTTCTGGTCAACGTTTGCGATACCGGCTGCAAACTTTTCATTCAGGACCGAAACTCCATCAAATTTCCACTCTTTGTATTGCTCCGGGTTTCTTAGAATACGCTCCACCAAGGTGTGCATCTCAAAATGCTTGCATAACTCCAAAGCTCGTGCGGTTGTGATTGTTTCTTTAAGTTCAGGGTATTTCATTATCCTCTCCTTTTTTTAGAATGTTAATTACCATGGATTACTACGGAATTTCACTGAAAATTTCTGTGAATTTCTGTGGAGATCTGTGGCGAATTACGATTTTCAAAGCGTTTTATCCAGAGAACGACAAAACGAAAATAACCCAAAATGCTTATTGACAAGCGGCATCTATGGGCAATACCATTATTGGCAGCATAGTATTACAACTCATTCACCCTTGGACGCAGACAATGGCTCCCCGCAAAAAAAACAAAAACCCCTTCTCCCGTATCCCCGCCAAGCAATGGAATGACTGGAAGTGGCAGTTGAAAAATTGCCTTACCTCCGCCGAGGATGTGATCCGGGTTTTTGATCCCGCCGAAGAGGTTGTGGAAGGCATCAGGGCTGCTTCTCGGCACTTCCGCATGGCCATAACGCCTTATTACGCTGGGCTGATGGATTTGGAGGCAACCTACTGTCCCATTCGGGCTCAGGCTATTCCTTCCATCTCCGAAGTGGAGTTCGAGGAAAGCGACCTCATGGACCCTCTGGAAGAGGAACGCGATTCGCCCGTCCCCGGCCTCACCCATCGATACCCGGACAGGGTTTTGCTTCTGGTGACAGACGTATGCTCCATGTATTGCAGACACTGCACCCGGCGTCGCTTGGTGGGGCATGAGGACCACCATATCGATTCCAACCGTTTTCAAAAAGCCATTCAATACATCAAGGAGCACAAAGAGATACGGGATGTGGTGATCTCCGGCGGTGACCCCCTAACCATGAGCGACTCCAAAATAGAGGCTATCCTCAAAGCGTTACGCGCCATTCCCCACATAGAAATCATACGATTAGGCACAAGGATGCCGGTGGTGCTTCCCATGCGCGTTACCCCGGCCCTGGTGAGGATGCTTCGGAAATACCACCCTCTCTATATCGCCACGCATTTTAATCATGCCAAAGAAATCACGTCCGCCTCTACAAAGGCTTGCTCCATGCTGGCGGACGGCGGATTCCCCATCCTGAATCAATCGGTGCTTTTGCGGGAGGTGAACGACTGCCCCCACGTTATCAAGGAACTTAACCAGAAGCTTCTTAAGGTTCGCGTTACGCCTTATTATATTTATCAGTGCGACATGTCCAAAGGCATTTCCCATTTTCGGACTTCTTTGGGGAGGGGGATTCAGATTATAGAGGCGCTGAGGGGGCATACTTCCGGTTTGGCAGTTCCAACGTTTGTGGTGGACCTTCCAGGAGGTGGGGGAAAGGTGCCGCTTATGCCGAACTACACACTGTCCAGATCCGACGACCGGGCGGTGCTGCGCAATTACGAGGGAGCTATTACGGTTTATATGGAGCCGCACCGATGGGACAGTGTCTGCGGGCATGATCCGGCTTGTAAGGAGGAGAGGTATAAATCACAAAAAGGTCCCGGAATGCTCATGACCAAACCCCATACCGTTCTGGAGCCCAGGAAGAGGCGAATTGGCCCTAAGCTGATTTGAAGTAAGGAGTAAGGAGTAGGCGCGGAGGGAAGTTTTTTAAACAAAATATCCCATCAATCTAAAATCAACAATCTAAAATCTAAAATATATTTTGTTAGGTTTTCCTGTAACGGAACATGTAAACTCCACTAACAAATAACAGGGCCATTAGGAGATATTGACCCCATTCGGAAAGGCTGGGTATTGCCAAGCCAAAGTAGGCCGTGATGGTCATGCTGCTGTTAATCGTTACCGTGCAGGCTCCTGTGCCTGTACAACCGCCTCCGCTCCAGGCTAGGAATTCATGTCTGATATCGGGCACTGGTGTTAAGGTTACCGGTTGGCCGGCATTCAATCTGGCAATGGACGTATTCCCACTTACATAGAAATATGAACCGGTGCTGAGGCTGACGGACCCAAATCCTTCCCCTGCAGTTTTTACGGTCAGGTAGTGCTGGATTGCCGCCTCGGCCTTCATGGTTGCTTGGTTATGGGTAAGAAAAAGGCCCAGGGAAACGGCAAAAATTAAAATATTTACTACTTTTTTCATTAGAATGCCTAAGGTCCGGAAAACAACCGTAATAATGGCTAATAATAACTTGCTATGGTGGGTGAAATCAATTTTTTAAGCGAGTTTCATTACATGTTCATCACAATGTCCTTTGAAAGGTAACCATGGAAGAACAAATAAGAAATTTAAAACCCCAAAGCCTTTGGGAAAAGTTTGTGGAAATCAGCCGAATTCCACGAAATTCCAAAGAGGAAGCCCGTTCCAGAGAATACGTGCTTGCCCAGGCTGGAAAGGCAAACCTGGAAACCAAGGTCGATTCCGTTGGAAACGTTTTAGTGAAAAAAAAGGGTAGGGGAGACCGAAAAAACAGGCCGGTGACCATTGTTCAGGCGCATCTGGATATGGTTTGCGTGGCCGATAAGGGAACCATACACGATTTTGAGAATGACCCCCTTCAACTGGTTACGGACGGCATTATCGTTAAGGCCAAGGGAACCAGCCTTGGTGCGGATAACGGAATCGGCGTAGCCGCCATGCTGGCCTTGATGGAAGACCCGACGCTGAATGCCGGTCCATTGGAATTCCTCTTTACCGTGGACGAGGAGACAGGGCTGACGGGGGCCTTAGACCTGGATAAAAATCTGCTGCACGGTAAGCGTCTGTTGAACACCGACACCAAGGATGAGGGGACCATATATATCGGATGCGTGGGTGGGCTGGACATCTGTTCCAGTCTGACCCATGAGTTAGTCCCCGTCACAGAAGGAGAGTGTCCTCTTGTAATAAAGATAGGTGGACTTATCGGGGGGCATTCGGGGATCGACATCAACAAACGTCGGATTAATGCCCTCAAAGCCTTAGCCGGACTGTTGAGAGAGGTTGTGAAAGTAACGCAATTTTCTCTTGCCCATATTGAAGGCGGAAACAAGAGCAACGTCATCCCAAGGGAAGCGGAGGCAGTGGTAACGGTTGCGAAGGAAAATGTGGAGACGGTAAATAAAGCTGTAGCAAACTATTTAACGAGTAAAAAAAAAGAATACGGCGACCATGAACCCGGATTGAAAATAGAGATTCAGAAAGTAAGCAGTGAGACTGAACTAAAGAGCGTGATTGCCGATTCGTTTACGGAAAAGCTTGTCTCATTTCTATGGGAAACTCCCAACGGTGTCCTGTCCATGAGCGAAACCCTTCCTGATTTGGTTGAGACGTCCGTTAACCTGGCCACTGTGAAAATGGAAGAGTCCGGGATAAAGGTAGGCATGAACTGTAGAAGCTCCACCGACCTCGCCATGGACGCGGTTGCGGAGTCCGTTAAGAACATTGCGATGAAATTTGGAATGGAGACGGAGTGTGGGGACAGATACCCAGGATGGCTGCCTGACCTGCAATCGCCTTTGCTTCAATCGGCAAAAAAGGTGTATCGGGAGAAGTTCGGAAAAGAGCCGGAAGTGAAAGGCATCCATGCCGGGCTGGAGTGCGGGGTGATTGGAGGTAAATATCCGGGAATGGAGATGATATCCTTTGGGCCAAGTATTCAGGATCTGCACTCGCCGCAAGAGCGGGTAAACATTGCTTCCGTGGAGAAGCACTGGATCTTCTTACGGGCTCTTTTGGAGGCGTTGTAAAAACTTGGAGTGTTGGAGTGTTGGAGTGTTGGAGTGTTGGAATGATGGAATGATGGAATGATGGAATGATGGAAGAGAGCGAAAACCGGAATGGTGGCATGATGGAACGATGAAGTAAGAGCGAAGAACCTTGGAAAAGTGAACGATTAAAACAAGTTTTTTCGTTCAGCCTTCGTCCTTCGACCTTCAAACTTCCAAAGGGACGAACGCTACGCTTGGACGATGGACGATGGACGCAAAAAGCAAAAGCCAGAGAACAGAAGGCGGAGGATGAAGGAACAATCTCTCAATGATTCAATGTCCACACACCAATTCTCGCCGGAGAAAAGATTCGTGCAGCCGTCCTTCATGTGAAGGGGAATGTTCTAACAGTTTTCCGCTAATCTTCTTGCTTTATTCATTTGCCAAGTTTTTTCGTCCTTCCTCCCTCTGTTTTTTCTTCCTCTGCGTCCTCTGCGCCTCTGCGTTAAATTTTTCTGTTCTTAGTTCTTTTGGTTGTGCCTAAGTCACGTTGTGATCTCTGCGTTAAAGAATGAAGTTTTTTGTACTTTTGTTGTGGCTAAGCCAGGCATTGATCTCTGCGTTAAATTATTCTGTTCTTAGTTTTATTGGTTGTGTATAAATCACGCTTTGCCTCTGCATTAAAATTGGCTTTCGCTATGCATGAAAATGAGATATCCGAGAAGATCATTGGCGCTGCAATAGAAGTACATAGTATTTTAGGACCGGGGCTTTTAGAATCGGTCTATGAAGATGCTCTCTGTCATGAGTTGCATTTGAGAGGAATACAATTTGTGAGGCAACAGAGTGTGCCGATTCCATTCAAAGGAGTTAAACTCGGCACCGATCTTCGTTTGGACTTGTTGGTTGAAGGTAAAGTGATTGTTGATCTGAAAGCTAAAGAGAAGTTATAAACAATAGATAAACCGAAACTGCTGACATATTTAAGATTGAGTGAGAAACGCTTAGGCTTAATAATTAATTTTCATGTTGAAGTATTGCGAGACGGAATTTCCCGCGTGGTAAACAAGCTGGTGAAATAATTCCCTTAAACTTTGCATTACAAACCCATGAAACGGTGTTTTTTCTATAAAAGAAAAACAAATTTAACGCAGAGGCGCAGAGAACGCAGAGAAAAGATTAAAGGAAAAAACAATTCATTTTTTTTGTTTCCCTCTGCGTTCTCTGCGCCTCTGCGTTAAAGAATTGCGTTCTTATATTTAACCTTCAAAACAAAGGATTATGACCATGGCAAACACCAAACCCAAAAAATCCAAAAGTTAGTCCCGATCCTCTAAACTCCTTCTGTCTTTTACTTTCACCTTTCTGTTTCTTTGTTTAACCGTAAATTCCTATGCTGCAACCGCTAATGACGGAACCTTTAAAGGGGTTGTAGAGACCTGTAACTTAGGCTGCTCCGCTGCTTCCTACGCCTATCCGGCATTAAGAATAAAAAATGTAAAAATTTCCTATGCCTTCTGGGGCATGATGGGAGAACCAGTTCATGATTTCAAGGTTTATTGGGAACGAGATTTTAGTGATTTCGGGGAATTCACACGTTATAAGAACAAATCCATAAGCGTTGCTGATCTGAAAAAGTATCCTGACTTATATAATGAATTTTTAGAGATTAAACCATCAAGCTTAAGGTTGAAAGCAACCGTAGATTTCAAAACTTTTAGTGGCCGTATTGGTGTGGCGAGAATTACCATGGTACCAGACCTTATCCCGGAATCCGGCGTGTGGCAAGACTATTCCGTCCCAGGTAGTCCAAGCTGGGTAAGATGTGCGATTCTGCGGATGATTCTTATAGTCGTAGAGGAATAGGAAAATGGAGCAAAAGGGGAGAGGGAGAAAAATGTAAAGCATTATTTGCAAACGCAAGTAGTATATACGTTAGCATGCTAAACGTAGAAATCGCTTGGCCCAAAGGCAAAATCGACAACATCGCAAGTGACTATGCCAGAAAAGAAGAAGCTCAGGAAATTGCCAAAATGTTTAACAAATCACAAGAGAATAGTCAAACGTCACAAAAAGAGTCTTCCACAAAGAAATCCAATGAAAGCTCACTGGAAAACATCTTTGATTCCTTTGAACCGGATAGCGGCAAAAAAGAGAAAAAGGTAGCGAACAAAGGGGAGAATAAAACAGAGGATATTTGGGCCTCTTTTGATAAAAAAGACCCTGAGCGCGAACGTAAAAAGGGTAAAGTATCGTCAATAAATCTGGACAACGTAAAAAGGGAGCGGGAGGAGCGGCAAAGAAGGTATAAGGGGTTAAAGACAATAACGCCATTTAAGGAAAATGGGCTTTATGGATTTAAGACCGCCAATGGAACTATAATGATACCCCCAAATTCAAAGATGCCAGAAAATTTTCAGAGGAGTTGGCTGCTGTGAAGGGAGAGAGGTCAACGTGGGGATTTGTTGATATAAATGGTGATATGGTCATTGATTATCAATTCGGTAAGGTGACGGATTTTAATAATGGGGTTACATCGGTTTCAACTTTCAAGGCATATAGTGGTAGTTGCGGATCCAGGAAAAGTACCTATGCATCAGGTAGCATAAATAAACAAGGGAATTGGGCAAGCGAACCATATAACAAAAGTGAAAACGATCCTGAAAATTGCGCGCCTTTTACCTTTCACCTTAATGCTACAGTGAGAGAATAATTAAATATTGTGTTAAAAACTTTAATTTTTCACCATGAAAGGAGTAAACATGACCAGAAACAAAAAAACAACCTTCGGGAGGAAGCGCCAAGTAAGGAATCTTCTTTTTGTGCTTTTTTTATTAATGCCATTAATAAGCATTGGAGTTCAAAACGCCCATGCCATTTCCGATGAACTGATGGCGAAGAAGAACCTTCTGGCTGCTAAAAAATATTATCAGGATGAGGACTTTGCCAAGGCGTCGGTGTATTTTGAAAAGCTTACGCATGGAAACGCCCCTGTTCCTGATGAATTTTATTTTTTCTACGGCAAGTCCCTGATCAAAACGAAAAAGTTTGATGAAGGCCTCTCGAAACTGCAAAAGTATATTGAGGTAACCCAGGAACAAGGCAAGTATGTAATGGAATCCCTGGAGCTGATGACCGAGGTGGAGAAACCAGAGGGCATGGTCTTTGTGAAGGGAGGTTGTTTCCAGATGGGGGACACCTTTGGGGATGGGGGTGAAGATGAGAAGCCTGTGCATGAGGTGTGCGTGGATGATTTTAGCCTGGATAAATACGAAGTGACTCAAAGGGAGTTTTCCCAAAAGATGGGAAATAATCCATCCGAATTCAAGGGTTGCGATAACTGTCCGGTGGAGCAGGTGACATGTGGTTCGATTCCAGATATTATTGCCAGTCAGTGGGCAAGCGACTTCCCACGGAGGCGGAATGGGAGTATGCAGCGAGGGAAGGGGGAAGAAGGGTAAGGTTTGGTACGGGCAAGGACTCCATCGGCCCGGAGAAGGCTAATTTTGTTGGAATCGAGGATTACAAGAAGCCTTACTCCAGATCCGGCGTTTACAGGGAAAAGACGGTTTCCGTTGGAAGCTTTTCCCCCAATGCTTTGGGCCTTTTTGATATGTCTGGTAATGTATTTGAGTGGTGTTCCGATTGGTACGATAAGAGTTATTATGGCAGCAGTCCCCATAAGAACCCTAAGGGGTCTTCCAACGGCA
>JAJDAS010000122.1 GCA_029261755.1 Nitrospinia bacterium | reverse complement strand
ATATTATAAGAGAAGATCTTGCAGAACGACCCAGAAGTCGTATGAGCCAAGTAGGATTAATCAGCCCATTATTATAGATTTCTTAAGTTAGCGCATATGGGGCGATGCCCCCGGCTATACGCTTTCGGCCCTCCGGGCCTGCTAAAAGCATGATGAGTCAACCTCGCTGACTTATGAACAAAGATTAGAGTATAAGCTGGACGTTGCGTAGATCAGACGAAAGGCAAGAGCGATCAATAAATAAAGGGCGAAAGGCTTTGAGGTCTATCATTTTGTATTTATGAAGTTTTATGGTGAATTATTCATTTGTTCATGTTATGCAAGAAATGAAGGAGTAAGAACCAAAGGTTGAATACAAAATTTCCCTTGTTGCGTGTGGCGCAATACGCTATAATTTGTCATGATTAAATCTTTCAAGCACAAGGGACTCAAAAAATTCTATGAAACAGGCAATACCGCAGGTATTCAAAGCAAACATCGCAAAAAATTACGAATCCAGCTCACTGCATTGGAAACGGCGACATGCATTGATGATATGGCTTTACCAGGCTATCGACTTCACCTGCTAAAAGGAGATCGAAAAGGTCTGTGGGCAATAGATGTGAGTAAAAATTGGCGAATGATTTTTATGTTCGAAGATGGTAACGTTTATCTAATTGATTATGAGGATTATCACTGATGAGTATGTTTAACCCACCCCATCCTGGGGAATTTATCAAAGAAGTTTTTCTTGAACCGTATGGTATTAGTTATCGTACGGTTGCCGCAAGGTTAAAGGTGGCCCCCTCAACATTTAATCGATTAATTAAGGGGCAAAGCAATATTACACCCGAAATGGCTCTACGGCTTTCCAAAACTTTAGGGCGTTCACCGGAAAGTTGGTTAACAATGCAAGGCAATTATAATTTGTGGCATGTAAAAAAGAATTTTAATCTTGATGAAGTGGAAAAATTGGCCATACCTGCATAACCATCTGCTCAACCAGACGCTTACCAGCAGGCTTTTTCTTGGTTCAAGCGTCAGTGAGCCGCAAAAATAATATTCCGCGCAATCTCGAACGTTTTCCAGAAGACTTTCTGTTTCAGATGACAAAGGAACCCTTTATTTAATACCACCTCCATGAAAGATCTGCACCGACCTGAACCATTGCTACGTCACGCCGCACAGCCGGTAGACCAGGACATTCAGCCCGGACGGGTCGCCAAGCGACTGTGCGAAGGCGAAATGCTGATCGTCACCGATAACTTCAGCACCGGTGTTCGAATTTTGTCTGAGCTGCGTAACCTTATGTCCCCCCCTCCACAGGATGCCGGCTACGAAGTTCGTCGCAGCTACGAGCGAAACTACAGAGAGACATCCCACCGCTTACTGGCCCCAATAGCGAATCATCGAGTCGCCCTGTCGGACTCCCCAACGATAGGTTTTCTGCAACAACTCTACCCGGATTACGCCTCCTTTGACCTTCCCTTTGAAGAAGTCCAGGAGCTCAATAGCGCCTGGACTTGGTATCAGCGAGGCGTTCATCTCCCCGTGTTGGGCTATCGCCTACACCCGTTCTATGGGACCTACGTCCCATCCCGCGTCTTACACCTGGAGCTGTTCAGCACCTGGCTCAGCCAATACAAAGGCCCCCGCACTCGAGCCGTTGATGTGGGAACCGGCTGTGGCGTCTTGGCCCTCCTGCTCTGCAAGGCTGGCTTCCAGCGAGTACTGGCCACTGACTGCAACCCCAACGCCATCGAGAGCGTCGCACGTCAGCTAAAACAGATGTCCTCGAATCTGCCAATAGACTTACATTATGGGGATCTACTCGGCGATGACCGGACACCAGCAGACCTCATCGTCTTCAACCCACCCTGGATGCAGGGCAAGGTCGAGGGATCGCTGGATCGTGCGTTATACTACGAAGAAGGACTCTTTGAGCGCTTCTTTGACCAAGCCAGTGAGCGGCTCACTCCCCAAGGTCGCATCGTCTTGGTGTTCTCAAGCCTAATCCGGCTCGTGCAGCCCGACTTGCTTCATCCAATTGACATAGAGCTGGAGCGCGGTCGCTTCAAATTGGCGCAAAAGCTGAGCCGCAAGGTCAAGGCCGCCGACACAAAATCCCGCCGCCGAACCCGTGAACGGGTGGAGGTGTGGGAGCTGGCGAGCATGTAGAGAGGCAGGCATCAAGCCATGCGTGTGAGCTCAAGACTCCGGGGGATCAGCGAGCGTTACTTAATTCAGATAAGTCGATTTCCGTTATCTTATATTATATCCTATATGCCAATCCCAGCTGTTACGATCCATACTTTTTAAACAAGGAGTTTCAAAATGGTGGCCGTCGCAAAAAAGACCCCTCTCAGGAGAGTGGAGGACCTCTCTCTCAAGAATCAGGAATTGGACCAAATCGCTATAAGCGTCAAATCCCATAAACTCCTGAATCAACTCCTTAAAGAGAATCCCGACCTCGAACATATCATGCGCAACTCAAGTAACGAGATTGAGGCGCTGGTGGGTGTGAAGGAGTGGGTGATGGCGATTCTGGAAAAGAGCCCCAAGGCGCTAGACTTCTATAAAAATGAGCATGAAGGGCGAAAAACCTTCGAGTCCCTAAGATGGAGGGACTACGCCGCAATCCGTCTCCTCGATTATGTGGATCATGCGGGTAAAGAGTTTGAGGACCTCAATCTTAGAGGAGAGTTGGCCATCAGCAATCCCATCAAGATGATGTGGCTGGCTGTGAACCGTGGGGTTGGTGGGGCCAAACCCTACTTTTTTGAGGATATGCTCCATCTTTTCAAGCAGCTGACAGGAAAAAACGGGAACAAGCCTCCAGCCAGGGAGAAGGTGGAGGAGTGGATGGAGCGGTGGCCCTCCGGTTCCGATTCCCGCATCGTTCAGTTACGAGAAGAGAATAGAGATCGAATTTTGAAAGTGATCATTGAACGAATAGGGAAGGGGGACATCAAAAGCAGTCGATTCGCATTCGATCCTGGCATGACAGAGGAGGACAAATTCTCCAGAGCCCTCGAATGGTGGGGAGATCATCGCTTTCACCTCCATTTTGCCGTCCGCTCACCTGACCTATTAAATGAAATGCTCGGCTACTCCCTCGACCCCGACACCATGAAAATCCTTTACAGTGCGGAAAAGGCGGGCATCCCCTTTTTCGTTAACCCCTACTACCTATCCCTTCTTCATGTACGGGTCCCTTACTTTGCCGTAGGGGCGGATCTTGCGATCCGAGACTACGCCATATACAGCAAGACCCTAATCAAGGAATTCGGCCACATCATCGCCTGGGAGGGAGAGGACAAGGTTGAACCAGGCAAACCGAACGCAGCGGGTTGGCTTCTTCCCACCCAGCACAATATTCACAGACGGTACCCGGAGGTGGCCATTCTCATCCCGGATACAGTGGGAAGAGCCTGCGGAGGACTCTGCGCCTCTTGTCAGAGGATGTATGATTTTCAAAATGGCCATCTCAACTTCAAGCTGGATAAACTGAAACCGAAAGAGAGCTGGAACCAGAAACTGGTGCGGCTGATGGAGTACTTTGAAAAAGACTCCCAACTCCGCGATATCCTGATCACTGGCGGGGACGGTTTGATGAGTTCCGACGGATCTCTGGAGAAGATCCTCAACGCGATTTGTGAAATGGCTGCCCGGAAAGTGGAGGCGAACAAATCGAGACCGGAGGGAGAGAAATACGCAGAGATTATCCGGGTCCGAATCGGTACCCGTCTCCCTGTCTATATTCCACAGAGAATCACCGACGACGTCACCCGAATACTGGCACGATTCAAGGCTGCTGCTTCCAAGGTAGGGGTCAAACAGTTTCTGATCCAGACCCACTTCGAATCTGCCATGGAGGTGACACCGGAGGCGCAGGAGGGAATAAAAAAACTGGTCTCCGCCGGTTGGACCATTACCAATCAACATGTTCTTACGACTTCTTCTTCACGGAGAGGCCACACCGCCAAACTCCGGCAGGTGTTGAACGATGTTGGTGTTCTTGGGTACTACACTTTCTCCGTAAAAGGGTACATGGAAAACTTCCACAACTTTGCCACCAACGCCCGGGCCGTCCAGGAGCAGTTAGAGGAAAAGGTAATCGGAGCGGTCCCCGCGAAATATACCAAGCAGATCCGCCGCTTCCCACTAGAAGCAGAGAATATGGTGAACAATATAGAGGGGATGCGTCAATCGGCAAATCTCCCCTTCCTCGCCACCGATAGAAACGTCTTGAACCTGCCGGGGGTTGGGAAGAGTCTCACCTTTCGGGTAATCGGGATCACCCGTTATGGTCGCCGTATCCTCGAATTTGACCACGATGCTACCAGGAGCCATAGCCCAATTATCAACAAAATGGGCAAGGTGGTGGTCATTGAATCAAAATCCATTAGTGAGTATCTCCAACACCTGGAGGAGATCGGAGAGGATGTCTCCGAGTATGAGAGTATCTGGGGCTACTCTTTAGGGGAGACGGAACCCCGCATGCCGATTTATGAGTACCCGGAGTACGATTTTAAAGTGACGAAAGAGTTTACGAATCTGCAGATTGACTAATCTCCATTTTCAAGGTTCCTTAAGGGACGGCTTAAGAATAACATAGCAGGGCTTTTGATCTTGGCCCTCCTGTAACTTGATTTATGGGGACCATGGTTTATAATGTGTTGATTATAAATACATAGGCTTCCATTTCACCGTTGAAGATTTATCGCCTTCCTTCCCCCTAAAGTAATTATACTCTACCGCAATTGGTTTTTGGTATCTGAAAATTGACTAAACCAATTGCTAAGCATTAACTGCAACCAAAATTCGATTTTAAAAACCGAAAATCAAATTGGTTTTAGTATACAAGATCTCAATAGCTATTTCCCCTGCGAAGATTTTTTTAAGGAACACCAATGAATAAAAAAAGAATTTATATTTTGCTTGTGAGTTTGTTCGTTTTTTTTGCCGGTTGCGCCACATGGGAAGAAGAACCAACGGAAATCTCGAAATCCACAACGACTGAAACTACTGAGGCGGACTTGCAAAATCTAAGGGAGAAAGTCCAAACCTCAAACTATCTGGAACATACCATCAAACCTGGGGAGGAGTTTTCCTATCTGGCGCAAACCTATTATGGAGATCCCGACCTTTATCCTCTTATTGCCCAGTACAATAAAATCCCAAAATCTTCCAACCCGGACCCTGGACAGGTTATCAAGATTCCGAGGATACCTGGGATTCCTATTTTGGGAGAAAAGAAAGAATCGAAGGTGAAGGTTCCCGAATTATCACTCGTGGGAGTTCAGGAAGAGAAGAAAAAGGTTGCCACAGAGGTTAGGGAAGAAAAAGGTGTCAGTGAAGAGAAGAAAGAAACCATAACAGGCCAAGCAGCTGCTTACCGTGACCACGGGATTGAGCTTTTTAATCAGAGAAAATTCAAAGAGGCTATTGTGGAATTGGACAAGGTTTTGAACGTTAGCCCTAATGACAAGGTTGCCATAGAATACTCTTTTAAGTCTTATTTCCAATATGGCGTGGCTCTTTATGAAAACAAAAGTTACTTGACTGCCAGGGACCATTTTAAAATATGTCTTAGGCTCAAGGAAAATTGCCAGGAATGCAATGAGTACATAAAGATGTGTGAGGCGGATTACAATGCTAAACACGCCAAAGATATTTTAGATTGATGATTGATGATTTTAGATTGAAGGAATATTCATTTAAAGAAAACGACCACCAACCTAAAATCACAAATCTTAAATGTTCTGTCAATGAATAATAAACAACCTATCCGATTCGGTTGCCACCGGTTTTTAAACTCAAAACCTTTTACGGATCGCCTTGTTGAGCGTCGGAGCCAAATCGGTTTGGATATCCGTTTTGACCATCCGGCTAAACTGGCCGACGCCTTGAAGGCCGGGGAACTTGATCTCGCCTTCATCCCTTCCATCGAATACCTCCTCATTCCTGATGCCAGAATTATCCCGGATATATCCATTGCTTCCAAAGGGAAGGTGAAGACCGTCCTCCTGGTGTGTGCGAAAAAACTGGAGGAGGTGCGCTCCATCGCCGTGGACGAGCGATCCCGGACCTCTGTGGTCTTGCTAAAACTGATCTTGAAGACAAAAGGGCTCGACCATATCTTTTTTCAACCCATGCCGCCCGACTTGGATTCCATGCTGAAAGAGAATGACGCCGCTCTGGTGATTGGTGATGCGGCCTTTGGGTTGGATCAAATAGGAAGCGAGGTTTATGACCTAAGTTCCCTTTGGTATCGCCTAACGAAAAAACCCTTTGTGCATGCCATGATTGTTGCTTTACCGGGAGTCAGGATACCGGCAAGGGTTTTGGAAGGACTCCAGGAAGCAAAGAGTTCCGCCCACCTGAGGATACCGGAGATCGCAAGGCAGGAATCGCAAAAACTGAAAATCTCCGTTGGTGAATGCGCCGATTATTTGGAGCACAAGATTATCTACGATTTGGGGCCGGAGGAGATTGAAGGGCTTAAGGAATTTTTTGAAAGATCCGTTAATATGAGATTGATCAATTCCAGTTCTACTACCCTTCGTTTTCTGGAAAAATGATGACCCCATTGGAACCGCTCCTTCAAAAAATTATTGACGGCCAAAGGCCCAGCAGGAATGACATCATACTCTTATTGCGGTCCAAAAACCTTTTCGATCTCGGCCATGCGGCTACGGAATTGACCAGGCAAAAAAATCCTGACCGACCCGGTATTATTTCTTACATTGTAGACCGTAATATCAACTACACCAATGTATGCATCTCAAAATGCAGGTTCTGCGCCTTTTATCAGGATGCAGAATCAAAAGACGCTTACATCCTTACGAAAGAGGAAATCCTCGAAAAGGTACGGGAAGCAGTGGAATTGGGAGGAGTGCAAATCCTTTTGCAAGGCGGTCTTCATCCTGATTTAAGAATTGATTACTATGAGGACCTTTTGAAGGGAATCAAGGAAAAATTTCCCCTCATTCACCTCCACGCTTTTTCTCCCCCGGAAATTCTTCACATATCAGAACTTTCCGGTTTGGAAGTGGGCAAAACCATCTCTATTTTAAAAGACGCGGGACTTGGTTCCATCCCGGGTGGTGGTGCGGAACTCCTTTCGGATACCGTCCGGGAGGTAATCAGCCCGGCAAAATGCAATACCGCCCAATGGCTTGGTGTTATGGAGACGGCGCATAACCTGGGTTTACGAACCTCAGCCACCATGATGTTCGGCCATATGGAAACGGAGGAAGATATCGCAGACCACCTGTTGGCTGTGAGGGATTTGCAGGACAGGACCAGCGGTTTCACGGCTTTTATTCCGTGGACTTTTCAATCGAAGAATACTCAACTAGGGAAAGGAACTGCCGTGGTGGGTGGGTTCGGATATCTTCGCATGGTGGCTGTCTCTAGGATTGTTCTGGATAACTTTCGCCATATTCAGGCTTCCTGGGTCACCCAGGGACCCAAGGTGGCTCAGATGGCGCTTTTTTTTGGAGCGGACGATATGGGAAGTACCATGATTGAAGAGAACGTGGTGAGGGCGGCAGGGGCTTGCTTCAGGTTGTCTTCCCATGAGATCCACAGGCTGATTGAGGAGATCGGCATGAAACCAATGAAGCGGAGAAATGATTACTCTTTAATTGTGTGAATCAGCAAGAAGGGAAACGCCATCTAAATTTTCATCGTAATTGCTCAGGTTCTTAGTTCCAGGTTCACGGTTCAAGGTTAAAACGTTAAAATTTAAGTCTTTGAAGGTTCTTATGAAGAGTTTCAGGGCGACCAACCTTGTCCCTGCTCAGAGCCTTGGTTTGTTAACTGTGAACTTTGAACCATGAACCTGACAACCTGAGTTACAAAAAAGTTTGTAAAAAATTATAAATTTAGTAAAATATCAGGCCCAATTGATTTTGGCTCCACCAATTTTCATGTTAGTTACTAACACAGCCATTCTGAGGATTCGTCTTTCACAATACAAAAACTTAAAAAGAACTACAACAAATCTGAAATCACAAATCTAAAATATAGCCAAAGATATTTGAATTTTTTTTCTGTTAAATCATAAAACAAAAACCTTTTTTAACCACGAATTTCACAAATTACACGAATTATTTTGATTTTTATTAGTGAAATTAGTGGAATTCGTGGTTCCAAGCTTTTGATTTTAAAGGTTTTTTAGACTGTGAGAGACGAATTCTCAGAATCACCATGTAAGCATTTAAAATATCTTTTGTCGCTTTGTAGGAGAAAACAGGAATGGATTGCAACAGGAAATTTCCAAGGGTTCCCATTCACCTTGCCATTAAGTACGAGGTGGTCAAATGGAATGAGAACCCGCACCATCCACAAAAGGCTTTGGTGGCGGAAAGCCAGAATTTGAGTTTGCGGGGAATAGGCTTTTCCCATGACCTGGACCTGCCGGAAAAAACGATTAAGAAATTGAGAGAGGGGAGTTTGAAACTGAACCTTGAATTTACCCTTCCCAACGATAGTACCCCTGTAAATCTTTTGGGCAGGATGATTTATTGTGGAGAAGAAGATGACGAAGAAACCGAAGTTAACAAACTATGCATGGGTATCCTGTTTATAGATATCGACCCTAAAGACTACGTAAAAATCAGCGAATATGTAAAAGCGAATTTGCCTGAAAAGTGATGAAATAGGTACATTCATTCTGGAAAAAACAAGATACTAACCACTAACAGAAACTAATTAACACTAATAAAATTTTTAAAAATTAGTGAGGATCAGTGAAAATTAGTGGTTAAAAAGGTTTTTGATTTTTTTGTGCCTTAGTGCCTTAGTGGCTAATAAAATCTAACATATTTTTTCTTCCCTTCCTCCTAAGTGAGACTCTACCAGTAATGCAACCCTTCCTTATTAAAATACCAAAATGACCAGAGAAGAGTTCGAAAATCGAGAAAACGAACAGTTGGCTTCCTATGCAATGAAGAGCCGAGATTCGGCCGGCAGAAAGCATCCGGAGCAAGAACACCCTTTCCGCACTGCTTTCCAGAGGGACAGGGACCGAATCGTGCACTCCTCGGCTTTTAGAAGATTGGAGTATAAAACGCAGGTCTTTGTTTACCACGAAGGGGATTATTACAGGACCAGGCTGACCCACTCCATTGAAGTTGCGCAGATTTCCAGGACCGTTGCCAGGGCTCTTGGGTTGAATGAGGATTTGGCGGAGGCTATCGCGTTGGCCCACGACCTCGGGCATCCTCCCTTTGGCCACTCAGGCGAAAAAGCACTTAATGAGCTAATGAAAGACCATGGAGGATTTGAGCACAACCACCAAAGCTTTCGGATCGTGGATAAGATGGAGAGGAAGTATCCCGATTTCAGGGGTTTGAACCTCTCTGCCGAGGTCTTGGAAGGGCTGAAAAAGCACTCTACAGACTACGACCATCCGAAAATCGAGGAAGGGGAAAAGAAAACCGCTAATACTTTAGAGGCCCGGATTGTGGACTATTCCGATGGCATTGCTTATAACAGCCATGACCTGGATGATGGTATCACTTCCGATATGATAGATATCAACAAGCTGGAAAAAATTGCTCTCTGGAGAGAGAACCTCGAAAAAATAGAAGCATCCAAAGGGCAACTGGATTTAAAAATGAAGAAGTACCAGGTGGTCCGCATGATTATTAACCAGCAAGTGACGGACCTCATGGAGCAGACCCAAAAGAATATCCGGGAGAGGGGTATCGATAGCATGGAAAAGGTTCGGTCGGAAACTACCCCTGTGGTCTCCTTTTCTCCCGCCATGCAAGAACAAAATCAGGAGCTAAAAGATTTCTTGAGAAGCAATCTCTACAGGCATTTCAGGGTAATCAGGATGGAAAGCAAGGCTGTAAGAATCCTGAATGACCTTTTTCATACCTACATCGACCAGATAGAACTCCTGCCCCAGCTACCGGAAAAGGATTTAGAGGACCCTTCCAGGGAGCGGACGGTCTGTGATTATATTGCCGGCATGACGGACCGCTTTGCCCTCTCCGAGATCAAAAAGTTGTTTGACCCCAGCGAAAAGGTTTAACAGCTTACCAATTCTCAGGATATCCGGTGCCATTTCAGGGCGCAAATAGACAAAAAATCGGATTTTCCTTTTACTCTGCGGAATGGGAAATAGGGTAGGGGAGGAAAGAAATTTCCTCCGGGGGTTGACAAATCCGTAATGTTTGCTATAATTAAAACAACTATTTACCGGATATGAAGAGCGGAGGAACTATTGGAAACTGTTGTTAAAGAAGAAGAACAAGTTAAAAATCAGTTCAGCAAGACGGAAAAAATATCCCGATATGACCTGGAAACCATTAATGAGGCCAGAAGGCTTTTAGGTTTAAAGGAAATCGGTTCTTTGAATAAAGAATGCCTTCGATGCGCCAAACCTTTTAAGTCGGAAGGCGACCACAACCGTTTATGTGATAATTGCAGGAAAATCAGCGTCTGATAAACGGTGCTATCCCCTCGATTCCCTGAAATTCCCGGCCTTCAAGGCACTTCCAAATACCCTCCATCCAGTCTCCTTGCCCCATTTTGTCCTCAGACAGCAGTTTTTCCCCGCTGGTTCCATTGTGGCGTAGCACTGTGGAGCCGCCATGCCGCATTTTGGCTCCACAGCCCTGACGGGACCATGGAGCCAGCAAGTAATCCCATTTGTAGCTGAAAGAAAAAGACTACAATTTGGTATGCGCGCCGTCGCAATATGGAGGCGTCTTGGTTTGTTTACATCCACACCAAGGTAGCTCGCGATCTTCTTCCACTTCCACAATCATAGCGGCGTTTTTGGTCCCTTCGTATTCCGTCCTTTTATGGGCATTATCACAAAAAGGCTGATTCTCGGACAGTCCGCACCCACACCAGGCATAGGTCCCGGCCTCCGTCTTCATTACATAAGGTCCTTTTTGAGCTATCTTAGGTTCCGGCATTGCTTTACTCCTTTTAAAAGGTGATGGTTTCTTGAAATTAAATTATTGAAGCTTTCTAAAAAGCCTTCTCTTTTCGAATGGTGGTGTACGCCTCGTTAATTTCATGGAACTTTTCCTTGGCAAAAGTGATCAACTCTTCTCCAAGGTGATTCACTTTGTCCGGATGGTATTGCGAGGCCAACTGCTTATAAGCCTTTTTGACCTCCTCCACGGAAGCGTTGGATGGCAATCCAAGAGTGCCGTAATGGTCTTTTTTGGAAACGCCGGTATATTTTCTGTGGGTTCTTTCCGCCTCCTCCGGCCTGATGCCTATATATTCCGCAACCCGGTCCAACTCCGCCTGTTCGCTTTTGGTAATCACCCTGTCCGCGATAGCTACTTGATAGGCCAGGTCCAGGAGAAGAAGCCTTTGCTCGTAGTTGGCCATTTCCTTAAAGGCATAACATATCTCCCGCAGGTCCGGATTTAAAACCCTGGTCCTTTCGATCAGTTCATCAATGAACCGGAGTTCGTCTCCATAAAAATGCAGAATCTTGCCGAAAAAATTATGTAGAACGGACCTTTCCTCTGGGCTGATATGTCCGTCTGCCATGGATATTTTTGTGGCAATGGCAGCGAGATTGGTTACGAAGATTGCTTCTGCGTTGGGTGTGCCACTAGAAGTCGGCGCTATCCTCTCCCGGTTGCTCGATGTGGTTAAATGCTGAATAGCTCCTCCCACCACTGCCCCCAGGGGGCCGCCCAGTAAAAATCCCATGCCCGCTCCAAACAAAAAACTCATTGATTCAACCTCATAGATAGTTACATGTGGATTCTGAGAATTCATCTCTCACAATCTAAAATCTTTTAAAATCAAAGATTTGGAGTCACTAATTTCACGAATTACACTAATTTATAAATGTTTATTCGTGAAATTAGTGGTTAAGCAAGCTTTTGTTCTTTGTTTTTTTTGTGGTTAAAAAAAATCAAATATTTTTGGCTATGAATTAAATGGAAAAAAACAATTCTATCATGCTTAAAATCAAGATGGCAAAGAAAGAAAATGGGCGGAAGAGGAAAATCACTCCCCTGGGACTTATTCCCGCAAGAAAATAAATGCTCCCTCTCATTTATGTAGTCCATTATGATTTTGCTGGCATCAAAATATTTATGAATTCCCATTGTTTCTCTTCCAGATGGCTGCTGTTTTTCATCCCACTCAAGAAATGGGGGAAGAAATCCGATGAATGATGGGTGTAAATCTTGAATCTTGGGATGCCTTATTTGAAGTAATATTTACAGGTTCATATTAATTAAATAATAATATTGTTGGATTTTTGTATAAAAAGCATTATAATTAGGTTTGTAAAATCCTATAAACAAAGGAGAAAGAAATGAAAAAACTGTTCTTTGGGTTTATTGTCTTTTGGGGTTTCTTTGCGGTGGTTTCCCAAACTCTTCATGCAAAGGAAATGATCACTACTGAATTAAAAAAGAAGTTAAAGTCCATCGAGGTGGTAGGTAATGCTACCGTTCCAACGGACCTCATCACTTCTGTTATTCACGCAAAAGTTGGGCAGTATTACGATGAGGCATCTGTGAATAATGATCGCCAGAATATTTTGAACCTTGGTGAATTTGATAGCGTTGACCTGAAGCAAATAGATGCGCCTGGAGGGGTGAGCCTTCTTTTTATTGTAAAAGAGACAGATAAGGTCATTAAAGCCATCAAGATCAAAGGTAATATTAAAATAGGCCGGGATGAGGTGAGGGCTTGCCTGCGTTTGAACGAAGGGGCTAAGTACAACTACCAATTGATTAAGGAAGATGTTGCAAGGATTTATGGATTGAAACAGTTTGAGGATGTAAAGGTTTATAAAGAAGAAATCCCGGGTGGCTTCGAGCTTACCTACGTGGTAACAGAATTCCCTGTTCTGTCAACTTCTTCGGGAGACGGCAAATTTGGTCCCGTGGAATTTCATACCCTGCCCTCCAAAGCTGGAGTCCCTTACGTCCGCTCCAAGGCAGTTCCCGGATTCACGGACAAAGATGAAACTGTTACCTACGGAAGCAGCAGCCCCGATTATTATAAAGAAGAGACCTTCAAAGGGCCAAAACAGGGGCAACTGATGATTAATATTGGCGCATCCCACAATTTCCTGGGCTCTAAGTAAGACTACTTTATTAAGGCTGAATAATTACAACCGTGCAATGCATTCATGGCGGATCTTTTGGAAGAGATGCAGCAAATGATCAACTTCCATGATCCGCCATTCTTTCAGGGACGGATCAGAAATAACTTGATGTTTTAGCGCTCAGGTTTAGATCAGGTTTGGAATATTTTTTATAGCAAGAGGTGTAGTAATAGCTGGCTATTTTAAGGTTTTTGCTAAATAAATCTTTCAAAGATGGCCTGAAAATGGGATGCTAAAATGGTAAGCTATTTCTGACCCGTCCCTTACCCCCGGAAGTTCTTCTGTTTCATCCGTTTTTATGCTCTCATCAATCCTTCACCACCTCCGCTTATTTTCTTTTCTCGCCCTCCTTTTTTTTGTGGGTTGCGCTACCACTGAAAGTGAGCTGGAGCGCACCCTGGAAGTGGAAAAGAAATTTTTCAAAGGAAGCACTTTCCTTAACCAGCAGGAATACGCAAAGGCCCGAAATGAGTTTTTAGAGGCCATCGATATGGATTCCTCCATCCCCAAAATTCACAATGCCCTGGGAAGGGCATACTTTGCGGAAAAAAAAATCGAACTTGCGGTACAAGAGTATCGGACAGCCCTTAAGCTGAACAAACTTTTTTTCGAAGCCTACGTCAATCTGGGCGTCTTGTACATAGCGAAAAGGAATTGGAGCGAAGCCATCAACACCTTTGAAAAATTGCTTGAATTTCCTGCCCAATACCCTGATTATTTTGCCTACAACTATCTTGGATGGATTTATTCCGAGAAAGAGGACTACGAGATGGCGTTTCAAACACTTAGAAAGGCTATTACATCTAATCCCACCTATGCGCCTGCCCGTTACAACATGGGCTTGACACTCTTTTCTCTCGGATACGAGAACAAAGCCATTCAGGAGTTCCAAAAAGCAACAGCGCTTAACCCTCACTTTTCCCAGGCGCGACATCAGTTGGGATTGGTTTACATGAAAAAAAAAATGTTTGAAGAAGCCCTGCCGGAGTTCCGTTCCGTTATTAAAATCTCCAAGGATGAAAAACTAAAGGAAGCAGCACGGGAGTTTGTGAAGATCATAGAAGATATCCAAAAGGAAAGCGCCGAAAAGGGCAAGCAATAGCAGCACTTCCCCTTTCCCTCCTTCCCTTCCTTAGAAAATCGCAAGCCTTTAAGCCCCCCAATTGATTTTGCTATAATAAACGTTTTTTGGTAACTACGCTTTCACCTACACATTGCGTATGAAGTCTCACTTTGTGCCTTCTGCCTCTGTGCCTTTGTGCCTGAGTACTTACCCTTTTTTAAATAAATCCATCAGCTTTTATTAAGGAGAACGCATGTCAAGTGCAAAATTTCAAAGAACACATTCCTGCTCTGATCTAAGTGGGCAAGACGTTGGAAAAAAGGTCTGCCTGATGGGTTGGGCCGATACCCGACGTGACCATGGTGGGCTGATCTTTGTGGATCTCAGAGACCGGGAAGGAATCACTCAAGTAGTCATGAATCCGGAAAATGACGAAATGGCCCACTCCAAGGCGCACACCATCCGCAATGAGTTTGTTTTAGCCGTGAGAGGCGAAGTAGTCCAAAGGCCGGAAGGGATGGTGAATCCTAAACTGAAGACGGGCGCAATAGAGGTGACTGTCCATGAGTTGGAAATACTGAATCCTTCCAAACCTCTTCCCTTTCCCCTGGAGGACAACGAGGCTGTCTCCGAGAACCTGAAACTGAAATACCGGTACCTGGACTTGAGAGGAAAAACCCTCCAAAAGAACCTTCAATTGCGCCACAAGGCAACCACGGCAGTCCGAACTTTTCTGGACAAGATGGGATTTCTGGATATCGAAACGCCGGTTCTCACGAAAAGCACACCGGAGGGCGCAAGGGACTACCTGGTTCCAAGCCGAGTCACTACCGGCAAATTTTATGCCCTTCCTCAGTCTCCCCAGCTATTTAAGCAGTTGCTCATGGTAGCCGGGTTCGATCGTTATTATCAGATTGTGAAATGTTTTCGGGATGAAGACCTTCGGGCGGACCGGCAGCCGGAATTTACTCAGATCGATATGGAATTCTCTTTTGTGGACCGCGAGGATGTTGTCGGCATCGTGGAAGAGATGCTGAAAGAGGTTTTTCAATCTACCCTGGGAGTGGAGATCCCAACCCCGTTTCCGCGTCTGCAGTACGCAGAGGTCATGGATCGGTTTGGGAGCGATAAACCTGATCTGCGGTTTGGTCTGGAGTTGAAAAATATTACCGACCTGGCGTTGAAGTCGGATTTCAAGGTATTCAAGAGTGTGGCGGAGAGTGGGGGAC
>JAJDAS010000121.1 GCA_029261755.1 Nitrospinia bacterium | reverse complement strand
CGGTATCTTCTGTAGGCATGTTCTTCACTCTACCACGACTTTTAGGCAGGGTCAATTACCATGACTGCACGTGACAGGGCACAGTGGAGGTTTGTTTTATTTTATGTTAAATAAAGTCTAGCAAGGATAACTGGGATATTTGTCCCGCAACAGGACAACTTTATTGATCTCCATATTCGCCACGAGGGAGATTTTATGGCTTACTCTTGGCAGGATTTTGCTTAGTTCGGAAAGGTCGAAGGCATAGGAAGACTGGATGGGGAAAAGAATCAAAGCAGAAAGGAGAAAAATCCCTTTCAGGCTGGAAGAGTAATTAGATAACTTTAGAATTTGAAGCAGTGTGAGTTTCATGACCATCACCTTACAATCTTTGTCGGCCCTTATGGTGGTTTATTGATCCATAAATTGATTCTTATCATATTGGCTTTATCGGTATAATTTAGTTTCATAATAACTTTTTATTCCTATTGAAAATAAGCATAAACCGTACCATTTTTTAGAAGGTATGAAGATCCAGGCTGCAAATGAAAACAAAACCCTCCTTTTTTCAGGAACCAAAATCAATAAGCTAATTTTGTTAAAGCCATTAAAACAATTGGTTAGGGAAAGTTTTTCCGATTTTCCACGTTCCGGCTACCCGATTATGAGGTAAAAGAAGCATTGATTCCTTACTATGTTATAATTAACCCTATCCGTAATTAGATTCCCGGAGAACTCTTTTCGTTCTAAAAAAGGCAAAAAAAGCTTTAAGAACGGGTAAAAATAGCAAGTTGTTTTTGACCCGCTCCTAAATTGGCAATAAAATAAAAAATTGAAGTAAGTAGTGGAAAAGCATACCGAGAGGAATTAAAGGAGAAATTGTGGTTTAATAGGGAAAGCAACCAATTGAAAGGAGAAAACCATTAAATCTTTGCTAGCTGTTTTCATAATTATTACTTTGGGGCTTTTTGCTTCCTGTACTCAACCCACGCCCAAAACCTATACTCCAAAGATCAAGAAAAAAAATTATTCTAAATCCTTCGAGGAAAGCGATTTTATTTTTATGTGGGAATATGATTTTTCCGAAAAAAAGGTAATCATTTTCCGGGGCATGGTAAAGAAAAAGGTGGGATCTGAAGTTGAAGAACCGGTAAAGCTCACCATCAGTGGGCTAAATGCCAAGCGGCAAAGGCTCAACTCCTCGTTTGCGGACCTGGACTACCTGAAAATTGGCGAACCGGAATGGTTTGAGATAAGGGTTCCTAAAGACGGTAAAGAGAAATCTTTTCTTTTTACCTACGAATTCGATTTTTATGTGGATGCCGGTTCCGGTGCTGATGTCATGGGTGGATGGTTTGAAGACTCCCCCAACCCGGCTTTTATTCCTATAGCAGTTATTTCCCCACCGGAGTTTAAAGAAGGGTTGTTGGATTTTTTGAAGTGAAAGAACTGGGAGCCGAAAACAATAGCCAACAACCCATTGCTTTTCCGGTTTTTCCCCCTTTCATTCTTTATTTGTTTTATGATTTAATTTTAGATTGAGTTGACACATTTTTTATGCATAAGTTAAGCTCATTTGATCGTTCAGATAAAATCTCTTTTTTTTTGCGCCATCTACAAGGCCAAGTTTTAGATTAGGAAAAAAATGGAAGAAACTGCTTTTTCAAATCCACAAGTGAGCATTGTAGAGCCAGGTCTTGGCAATCAACAGACAGACATTGCCCAGAACCCTGTACAATACCTGCAAAACCATTTGACGAAATTGAGCCGTACCAAAATCAAAATATTCAATTTCCTGGAGAAAAAAGTACTAGGTACTCAGGCCAGTATGGATGAGTTGCAGATCATTACAGAAAAGCTGATAGAACTCGGCAGGCATGATGACTGTACCCTGGCGCACTCTTTGCGAGTAGCATCCATGGTATTAAAGTTTGTCGAATATCAACATTCCTTTGGACGTTATAAGGAAATAGATCCAGGTGAGATCTTTATATCGGGCCTTTTGCATGACCTTGGGAAAGAGGGTATTGGCAAGGTGCTTCTCAACAAGCCTGGCAGGTTGACTCCTCCTGAAATCTTAATCATGGCTTTGCATCAATACCTAAGTGTGGCCCACTTGAATCAAACCAAGGGGCTGCAGTTTGATGCACACAAGCTAAGGCATCACGCTTATTGCTCGGAAGACTTAAACGGTATGACTTTAACAGGCAGAGTCTTAGGCGTGATTGATGCGTATGAAGCTATTCGCGATGGGGGGCGTCCTTACAAGGCAGCAAAATCGGAGAGCGTTACCAAGGAAATTATCCGGGGTGATTCGGGAAAGAGGATGGATGCTCAAGTAGCGGAAGATTTTTTGGAATTTTTAGAGTCAAAAGAAAATAGTGGTACAACACTATTCGACATAGTTTTCGAGGAAAATTTCGAATTCATAGAATCCATCAAAGCCCTGCCTTCCCGTACGGTGGATTCAGCTTTTGACCATCTCAGAACTGCTTCCCGTCGTCCGTTAAGCAACCATCCGTTGGTTTCCATTCCGGATTTCGGCAAGGCAGAGGTCCTTAATATCTCGCTCACGGGTATTTTGGTGAAAAGCAAAGCCATGCCTGGGAATCCGGATGGCCTGAAAGAAGATTCTTCGATTTCTCTTAATTTGGATTTTGGGGAGCTTGTGGGAGTGACTGGATCGGGAAGATGCGCGGTAGAATTGAAACTTGCTCGTTTGGACCCTATAAGCGCAACTTGGGCCTTTGTGTTTCAAAATTTATCTCAAGAGACCCAACAAAAACTCGTTTCAGCAATCGTTGCTCTCAACCATCGCGAGAATGAACGAATTTCAGTGCTGGATACGGGGATGATCCAGATTTTGGATGACCGGGCCGGCATCAACGACCCTCTGGATATTTCACAAACCGGTGTATCTTTTCTATCCAAAAAGGGAGCGTTAAAACACGGTGATAAGGTGGTCGTACTTCTAAAACTTCCGCTTTTCAAAGATGATAAAGAGATTGTGGTGAAGGAACACAAGGTTACCACAACCATTAAGAACATTTTTGGGTCGAGGGAAAAGCTTGCCACCAATGATTTGGAGTTTGAACTGGATAAAGTTGGAGCTGAGTTTGATAATACATCAGAAGTGAGTGGTGATCTGTACCAGGCTATAAATTTTTTGCAAATGGAGCAAGGGGCCTATGCGGGAATTCCCCCATTAATTCGGGCGGCTATCAGAAGCTTAACTCAACAGGATGTGTAAAAAAAACACTATTGATATTCCTTTTGTTGGAATCTAAAAACATTTTCAATAATTGAATTACTATGAAATACATTGTGCTGATCGGTGACGGAATGGCGGATTACCCTCTGCCGGACCATGATGGGAAAACACCTCTCCAAATTGCCCATACCCCTAATATGGACAGGATCGCAAAGGATGGGATTACCGGCTTTCTGAAAACCGTTCCCAGCGGTTTCGCACCGGGTAGTGACGTGGCAAACCTTTCCATATTCGGTTACGACCCGGCTCAATACTACACGGGCCGATCTCCTCTGGAGGCCGTGAGCATGGGAATTCCTCTTGGCGAAAACGATACTGCTTTCCGGTGTAACCTAGTTACCCTCCTTGCAGGTGCTAATGATGTAGTTATGGATGATTACAGTGCCGGGCATATTACTTCCGAAGAAGCGGGGGAGTTGATTGCCACCATCAATGAAAAATTAGGGAGCGATAAAATTCAATTTCACTCGGGCGTTAGCTACCGGCATCTCATGGTCTGGAAAGACCGTGAGTTCTCGAAACTTTCCCTCACTCCACCCCATGATATCTCGGGCCAGGGAATCAAGGATTTTTTGCCCAGGGGAAAAAATGGTGGCGATGAACTCCACATGTTGCTGAACAGCGCCCAAATGCTTCTAAAACCCCATAATGTCAATAGAAAAAGAGAAGCCGACGGCAAAAAGCCTGCTAATAGTATCTGGCTATGGGGTCAAGGCAAAAAACCCGCCATGCCTACCTTCCAGGAAAAATTTAGCATGGAGGGTTCGGTGATCTCCGCCGTGGACCTACTGAAAGGTATAGGAATTTGCGCCGGTTTTGATGCTATTGATGTGCCTGGCGCTACGGGTTATTTGGATACCAACTATGCCGGCAAGGTGGAAGCGGCTTTGAATGCTTTGAGCAAAAAAGATATTGTTTTTCTTCATATTGAGGCACCCGACGAAGCAGGTCACCAGGGGAATTTTGAAGCCAAGGTGCAGGCCATTGGGGATTTTGATGAAAAAGTGGTGGGAAAAGTTCTTGAAGGCTTGAAAGGAGTGGATGACTATAGAATTTTGCTGGTTACGGATCATCCAACGCCATTATCCACCATGACCCACGCCGATGATCCGGTTCCCTTTGCCGTTTTCCCAGCCATCGGAGAAAAAGACCTAGTTCGAAGCTTTGATGAAGGTATTTGTGAAAAAGGAAAGGGCCAATTCAAAGATGGATACCGGCTCTTGGAGGCATTTATTTCCGGTGATGGTTTGGGGTGAGTTTCTTCGTTCCAAATTCCAGCTTGAAAAGAAAAGGCTCTGACATTCTTTTGCAGGATACCTACTTTGATTAATTTACCATTCAATATATTTTGCGGAAAGCCAGCATTATGATCTCTGAAAAACGCTGTAGCGAACTTGTCCCCTGCGAAGAGGCTCTGGGTTACAAGTTCAACAATATTGAAATCCTGAACAAAGCGCTCACCCATAAATCATATGCGTATGAGTCGGGAAAACAAACCAAGGATAACGAACGCTATGAATTTCTAGGGGATGCTGTATTCGACCTCATGGTAAGCGAATACATGGTCAAAAAGTTCCCTCAATATCAGGAAGGGGTGCTGTCCAAAATACGTGCCGTGGTGGTGAGCGAAACCAGCCTTGCGGAAATCGCAAAAAAATTAAATCTTGGCGAATTTATCCTCCTTGGAAAAGGAGAAGAGTTGTCGGGTGGCCGAAAGAAGCCTTCCATTCTAGCCAACGCCCTGGAAGCCGTGGCAGCCGCTATCTATCTTGATGCAGGATTTGAAAAAGCAGCCACCGTTTTACTCTTAAATTTTGTGGATTCCATTGACAACGCGGCGGTGACAAGCAAGTACCAGGATTTCAAAAGCGAACTTCAGGAAAAGACCCAACTAAAGCTAAACACCGTACCCAACTATAAAGTAGTGGGTAATTCCGGCCCTGACCATGACAAAACCTTTGAAGTCCAAGTCTTCATCGACAATGTGCCATACGGTTTCGGGGTTGGAAAAAGTAAAAAAGAAGCGGAACAAAAAGCCGCACAAGACGCACTTGGGAAAGACAATCTTCCGTTTTGAAACCGTTTATTATTCCTCTTTTCATACCCCATCGGGGTTGCCCATTTCAATGCATTTATTGCGACCAGAGAATCACCACCGGTCCTGACCCCGAAAATGAGATTTGTGAAGGCCATGGAGCCAGCCGTGCGAACTCTGAAACTGAAAAAAGCAGACTTGAGGAAACTGTCCATCAGTGGTTAGAGCAAAAAAAATGCCTCCCCCCCCCTTCCCATATTCAAATAGCCTTTTATGGCGGCAGTTTTACCTCCCTCTCCATGGCGGAACAGACTCGCCTTTTAACCATTGCTAGTCCTTTTCTTATGAGCAACGCGGTGGATTCTCTCCGAATTTCCGCGAGACCGGATTACTGCTCGGAGGAAAACTTAAAACTTCTTCGGAAATTTGGGGTGAAAACCATTGAACTGGGTGTTCAGTCCATGGACAACGAAGTTCTCCGTCTCTCCAAACGGGGGTACAAACCGGAAACAGTGCATCAAACAGCCGCAAAGGTTCGGGAGTTTGGTTTTGAGCTGGGTATCCAACTCATGCCTGGCCTACCAGATGATAATAGGGAAAAGTTCATTCAAACGGTGGAAAAAGCCGTCTCTATGCAACCTCACTGTGCAAGGCTTTATCCGGCAGTGGTGATCCAAGGGACTCCCCTGGCTGATAATTTCAGGAAGGGTATTTATAAGCCTCTTCTATTGGAAGAGGCGGTTGATTGGTGCGCAGCTGGGGCTTCACGGTTGAGGAAAGCCGGGGTAAAGGTCATTCGCATGGGGCTCCAACCAACGGAGAACATTCGCATGGGGGGAAAGGTTGTGGCCGGTCCGTTTCATCCTGCATTTGGTCAGCTTGTGGAATCACGGATCGCTTTAGAAAAAATGTCCGCCATGTTTCTGAATTTTCAAGAGTCGGACATACGAAAACAAACCGTACCAGAGAACAACCGCTTTGTTTTCCATGTTCCTTTCAGGGAATTATCCAATTACCGAGGCCAACGAAATGGGAACCTTGCCAAGCTGGAAGAATCTTTTAAGAGGAAATTTGTGATATTGAGCGATACCAATTTAGGCGAGGGAAAGATTAAGATGGAACAAACTTCACACTAAATTAATGGCAACCCATGGAAAAATTTTCTTTTGACAAGGCATCAAAATTCCACGAGAAAGATCGGTTTTTTGACATCAATTATGTTTGGACACCTAAACTTGATTGGGTGGTGGAAAAGCTGTATTACACATCCATAAGGCCAGAGGCAATCATCGTTTTATCCCTTGTGGCGGGCGGTTTGGCTGGTTGGTACTATTCCAAAGGAGACTATATCTCTTCACTATTGGGTATAATTTTTATCCAGTTGAAAAACTACCTGGATACCGTGGATGGCCATATTGCCAGGGCGAAGGGGATTGACAGCAGACTGGGGCGATTTTTAGACTCTCTGGCTGATGCCTTTGCATATCTTTTTCTTTTTACTGGGATTGCACTCCATTTGATGACAAAGGGATATGGACCCCTCGCTTTTCTTCTTTCCTATGCCGCTATGCTGGTAGGATTCATTCTCTGCTCAGTTTATTGTTACTACATTGTCTCCTACAAAACCTGTCTTATGGGGGGAGGAATCAACAGAACCGACGAAAGCATGAAGGAGGAAGAAAAGCTGGGTTACCAAAAAACCTTGTTTGACAGGTTCCTTTATTTTCTGCATCTTTTGTACATAGCTATTTATGGATGGCAGGATAAGTTCGCGGCAGCATTGGATCAAAAAGCCATGGAAAAGATGTTGGTAAAAAATCCGGGTTTGTCCAGGGAATCGGTTCATCAGTCCTGGTACACCGATAAAAAGTTCTTATCTACTATCGCGCCGCTTTGTTTTGGTACCCAGATTATGATGCTTTCTCTGTTTACGATCTTTGATTGCCTGGCGGGGTTTTTATGGTTTTTGATTACGGTTGGGAATGGTTACGCTTTATGGATTGTATTCAGGGGAAGGCGTATTAAAGTAGGCCCTTAGTGCTTCACGCCAATGCCTCAATGGTTTGCCCGTAAGACGGTTATATTTTTCACAAGACAAAATCGAGATTGGAGGTCTTTTGGCCGGTCTGGGAAATTCCTTTGTGGGGACCGGTTTTATTTCTACATTTTCGATATCGGCTTCTTTTACAATTTCCTTGGCAAATTCAAACCAAGTGCATTCTCCACTATTGGACAAATGGTAAATACCGGATGCCTTGGCTTCGACTAAATGGAAGATCCCTTCCGCCAAATCAACGGTAAAAGTGGGGCAACCCCTCTGGTCATTGACAACCTTCAGCTTCCCGTCTGTTTTGGCCTTATTCGCAATGGTTTTTACGAAATTCGGGCCATTTTGCCCAAAAAGCCAAGAGGTCCGGATAACCGCTCCCTTACCAGCCAACTCCAGAACGGCCACCTCTCCTGCTCTTTTTGAATGGCCATAGATGTTGATTGGAGCAATTGGGTCTTCCTCCCCATATGGGGATCCTTTGTCGCCACTGAACACATAGTCCGTGCTGACGTAAAGCAATTGAGTGTCTGCTGTCTGTGCATACTTCGCCAAGCACTCGGCCACCTTGCCATTGATCAAAAAGGCCTTTTCCTTTTGGTTTTCGCACCCATCAACATCGGTAAAGGCTGCACAGTGGATGATGATATGAGGTTTCAGGTGGGAGAGGAATTCCGCCAGTAGTTCCAGATTGGCAAGATCTACATCCTTGCGGGTAATTCCAACAGTGTGATAGCTTTCCGGCGCCTTCCTTTGAAAAAACAATTGGATATCCGAGCCAAGCATTCCCGCAACGCCGGTGACCAAAATGATTTTTTTGTTTTTATTTTTCAGCTTTTCTTCTTTCTCTTTTTTTTGCTGATTCTTCTTGGATGAACTTACGGAACTTTCCTCTTTTCACCTGATTAGGGCGACGGTGTTTTCGTAGCACATCCCCAAAAATATTTTCGTCCAGATAGTGGCAAATACGGCATTCGCTGGTCACTTGGAAAAGGCGTTTCGAATAGACAACGTTCATTTCATCAATGTGCTCGTCTGGTAAAAAGTGTGAATGTACATGGCAGGACTGGCAGTATTCGTTGATAATTTCATTGTTCTTGCCACTGGAGTACTCTCCATTGAAAGCTTCCTTGAGAGGGTCTTTAGTACAACCAGCGCTGAACAGAAAAACCAGGAAAAAAAATATAAATTTAGAATGTAAATTATTGTTCATTTTTTAATGCCTTTATCTTCATTAATTATTGGGTGAATTTAATTCGTATAATTTTTCACAATTTTTTGTACCAGTCCCGTTGTGGAAAGGCCTTGCACAACGGGGATCAATTCCACCTTGCCTCCATAATCCTCAACTAAATCCCGTCCCACGACCTCTTTGTTTTCATAGTCGCTTCCCTTCACCAGGACATCGGGTTTCAGTTCATTAATCAATTTGACTGGGGTGGGCTCTGAAAATATGGTGATAAAATCCACATATTTCAGTGCCTCCAAAATATTCGCCCGCTCTACTTCACTTTTCAGGGGACGTCCATCTCCTTTCAGTTTTTTCACGGAACTGTCGCTGTTTATCGCGACTATCAACACATCCCCTTTTGTCTTGGCCTGCTTCAAGAATTCTATATGGCCCCCATGAAGGATGTCGAAGCAACCATTAGTGAAGACGATTTTTTTTCCCATGCTTTTCGCCAGGCAGACCATTTGTTGGACTTCGCTAAAACTCAGGATGTTCCGCTTCAGGAGAAGTTTTCCCTCGGTGAGAAAAAGATTCAACTCTTCCCTGGTAACCACGGAGGTTCCAATTTTTCCAACCACTATCCCGGCGGCCATATTTGCAAGCCTTGCGGCGTTGAAGTAATCGAAGCCATAAAAAAGTGCCATTCCAAACACAGCTATGGTGGTATCACCAGCACCAGTGACGTCATAAACTTCTTTTGCATCGGTTTCAATCTTGGAATGCTTTTTACCATCTTCTTCAAAAAGGGACATTCCATCTTTCCCACGAGTCACCAAAATAGTTTCAGGCTGGATCAGCCCGAAAAAATACTGGACCGCCCGGTTCCATTCCTCTTCGCTTTGTATTTTGATGGGACTGGCCTTTTCCAGCTCTTTCTCATTAGGGGTTATACAATGGACTCCGTGGTATTTGGAAAAATCCAACCCCTTTGGATCGACAATAATTTGCTTTTTGTATTTTTTTGCCCGATGCACGATGGCCTTCAAAACGCTTTCCGTAAGAATCCCTTTCTGGTAATCGGAACAAATTATCCCATCAACATTGGAGATAGCCTTACTCACGAAATGGACCAGTTTGGCTTCCGTTTCACCCACTATGGGACTCTTATCCTCTTTATCGATTCGAAGGATCTGCTGATTGTGGGCTATTACTCTAACTTTATTGGTAGTAGGTCTTTTTGCAAACCTGAACACACCTGAACAATCAATATTCAGCTTTTCCATGAGTGCCAGCAATCTGTTCCCTTTTTCATCTTTACCCACGGCACCACATAAAAGAACTTCACAACCCATGGCGACAAGGTTGTTGGCTACATTGGCAGCACCGCCAGGCGCCATGTTTTCGGCCTTACATTCCAGGATCTTGACGGGCGCCTCTGGTGAGATTCTGTTCACACTGCCCCAAATATATTCATCCAGAATGATATCGCCCACCACTAAAACCCGTGGCATTTCATCGCTTTCAAAAATTTTCTTTAAGAATTCAGGCATTTTTTTTCTGCTTCTTCACAAATAATATGGCCTATTGTTAAATGGGCTTCCTGGACCCTGGGTGTATTGCTGGAGGGGACGGTAATAGAGATATCAACTTCTGCCTTGATCGTTCCCCCTCCGCAACCCAGGAAGGCGATGGTGGTTGCTCCCAGTTCCTTGGCTCTTCGCAGAGCCCTCAAAACGTTTTCCGAATTACCACTGGTGCTGATTCCAATAACCACGTCCTCTTTTTGTACCAGGGCGGTTATCTGCCTTTCAAAAACCTTTTCAAATCCATAGTCGTTTCCAATAGCTGTTAAGATAGATGTGTCCGTGGTCAGAGCCAAAGCAGCCAAAGGATCTCTTTCTCTTTGGAAGCGGCCAACGAATTCTGCCGCCAAGTGTTGGGAATCCGCCGCGCTACCACCATTGCCCATGAAAACAATTTTCCCCCCCTGCCCTAAAGAATCCGCCACCTTTTCCGCCGCTTCGGCAATCTTATCAACCAAGGTTTCTAAAACCCTCTTTTTTACTGCAATGCTATCTTCGATGGAACCTATAATGGACGACTTCATAAGCTGCTTGATTTTGAGGAACTATTGAGGACCACATGAAGAGTTGGTTTTCATTGGCCGGGGGACTGGCTTGGGAAACAACAATGCGACAATGCTAATAATAGAATAAAATCGATTTCCATCATAGCAAATTCATTAGTAAAATTAAATATTGTTCAAGTGATTTTAATTATTCCTCGAAAAAGATATAATGAAATTTTGAAAAAGAGCGGAAAAATTCATTAAAAACCTGCCATAAGGAAACTTGAAAATGAAAAAAATTTTAATAATTCTTTTCCTGGGGATTTTTGTGGCTTACCAGCCGCTTGGGGCGGTGGAAACTTCTTCTCCTCAAAATGTGGTAAAAAAACTCCTTGATACGATAAAAGCCATTAAAGACGAAACCAAGCCCCTGGCCAAGAAAGAAGCTGCCCGAAACAAGGAGCTAAAAGAGGAAGCCAACTCCCTGGTCCATATCCAGTGGCTTTCCCGGTGGACTCTTGGCAAATACTGGGAAAAGAGAACGGAGAAAGAAAGAAAGGACTTTCAGGAAATATTCGGAAATATCTTCAAAAACGTGGCCTATCCAAAAACAGGGAATTTCTTCAGGGAACTCGAAATAACCTATGATGAAGAAAAAATCAAAAAAGAAAAAGCGGTAGTCGTAACCACCATCAACCATGAAAAGGAAGGGGAAATCGAGATTGAATACAAGTTGAAGCTTTTTGATGGTAGATGGATGGTATACGATGTGGTTATGGACGGTGTAAGCCTGGGCCGAAACCTGAAGACGAAATTCCAAAAAATCATCAAAGACAATTCTTACGCGGAACTGACGAGAAGAATGGAAAAGAAACTTATCGAAAAAGATGTTCCGAAAGATCTGATGTGATGTTGGGAAAACACTTTCTCCGCGAATTATTAAGCCTGAGCCTCCGCCGGTTCCGCTTGTTTCACACTGTAAACGCTCACCTTACTTTTATTTTTCCCTTTGCGCTCGAACTTCACTACCCCGTCAATTCTGGAAAAGATGGTGTAATCGCTTCCCAAACCCACATTCATACCAGGGTGCCACTTGGTGCCACACTGCCGCACCAGGATGCTTCCCGCAGTCACGAACTGGCCTCCGAATCGTTTCACGCCACGCCTTTTCCCAATGCTGTCCCTGCCGTTGGAGGTGCTGCCCTGTCCCTTTTTATGAGCCAATTTCTTTCTCCTTTAAACAAAATTTTCTTTATGGAACCATTTAAAGGTCCCGTGATAACCATTGAACCGCCTGCTGATTATTCGCTGGTTGCAGGAGCGGCTTCTTCCGTCTTAGCTGCCGAAGCCTCTTCCGATGAACCCCCTATATCGGTAATCTTTAAACGGGTATAACATTGGCGATGCCCCTGTTTTTTCCGATATTTTTTTCTTCTCTTGAATTTAAAAACCAGCACTTTTTTGGCCCTGGCTTGCCGCAAGACCTCGGCTATTACCTCGGCTCCCTCCAAGAGAGGGTCCCCAACCTGCATGGAGCTTTCACTCCCCATCATAAGGATCTTATTGAATCGTATAGCATCACCCACATTCCCTGGAACCTTTTCCACCTGGATCTCGTCGCCTTTAGCGACCTTGTATTGCTTCCCGCCTGTCTGAAAAACCGCTAACATTGTTCTTGCCTCCGGACTTTCCCCAAATGAGGGTCGTCAAATTATTATTACTTAAAAATCTGATATGCTAACACAAATGGCAATTTACAGTCAAAACCTTTCTATGGCATTTCTGGAACCGGGGGAAATTATGCCCCCTTTTTTGCTCGGTTTTATTTCTCCAACTCCTCCTTTACCAAGGTAAGGAGTTTGTCCGGTTCCACCGGTTTGGAGATAAAACTGATTCCCTCAAGTGCAATCCCGGTTTTTTCTATAAGTTCATCCGAATAACCGGACATGAAAATTACCTTGATATCCGGCCGAATTTTTTTAATAATATCATAAGCCTCCTTGCCATTTTTTTTCGGCATGATCAGGTCAAACAGAAGAAGACCGATCTCATCCTTATTTTCCAAAAATTTTCTGATAGCGTCCTCTCCATCCCTGGCCTCATGGACCTTGCAGCCATCGTGAGTCAGCATACTTTTAAAAAGCTCCCTGCTCTTCTCATCATCTTCCGCCATCAATACTATTTCACAATCTTTTTTTGGAAGAAGCCGAGTTTGCATCTCATTTTGCTCTGCCTCTGATTCTGTTAAAGGCAGGTAGATATTGAATGTGGCTCCCTCTCCAATTTGCGATTCGACTTCTACAAACCCATTATGCTGCTGGGTGATTCCAAACACCATGGAAAGCCCAAGTCCTGTTCCCTCGCCTTCCCGCTTTGTGGTGTAAAACGGATCAAAAATTCGTTTCACTGTTTCTGAATCCATTCCCACTCCTGAATCCTGAAAAGAAATCATGGCGTATGTACCAGGTCTTCTTTTCTTGCGGGTCCTGAAAAAATCATCATCCAGGTTTAAGTAGTTAGTGGTAATGATGATGGTTCCCCCTTCAGGCATGGCATCCCTGGCATTTGTAGTAAGGTTCATTAATATTTGGTCTATCTGAATGGGGTCGGCCATCACCATCATGGATTCCTTTGCCAGCTCATATTGAATCTCGATTTTATCTCGGGCCAAGGTTTTTAAAAGATTTTTCACCGCGATAATGGTATCACTCACATCCAATGGCTGGAGTTTAATCGCCTGCCTCCTACTGAAAGCCAGAAGGTTTCTGGTTAGATTTACAGCTTTTATTGAGGAGGCAAGAATATCATTCAGTTCATCGTTTGCGGAATCTATTTCTCCAAACCGGCATTGCAAAATCTTTACGTTACAAATAACGGATTGGAGGATATTGTTAAAGTCGTGGGCGATGCCGCCGGAAAGCGTACCGATGGCCTCCATCTTTTGTGCATGTCGGAGCCGATTTCCCAAGGCAGTGTTTTCCTCCTCTCTTTTTTTTAAAGAGCTTGCCATCCTGTTGAAGGCCGTGGCGAGCTTTCCAATCTCGTCTTTGGTTTCCACCGGCACATTTCGGGCTACACCACCCATACCGAGAGTTTTCACCTCCTCCGTCAATTTATGAAGGGGCTCGGTGATCTTTTTAGCCAGGGTATAGCTAATGAAAGACCCCAACAAAAAAAGAGCAATGGCGATCCAAATACTCTGTGACAAAATGAGTGAGCACTGTTTTTTCAGGATCTCTTTTCCCATAGTCACTTCCACAAAACCTAGTATTTGGCCTCCCACCCCTCCATCTGCCAGGAGGCCTTCTTCTGCGCCGTAATCAGACCAGGCAGCCACCGGCATCCAGAATTCTAAATAATTTTCGGTTTCAGTAAAAAACAATTTTTTCGTGTCTCTCAGCTTCTGCATTTTGTTTTTCCAGCCCTTCCCCTCTCTAAGCTTTTGAATCCTTGCAGCCTCTTGTTTATTTCTCTCCCTGCTTTTCAACAATGTTCCCTTGAAAGTATAAACCGACGCGGAAAGGACCTCCGGATTTTGAAAAAGGGCATCCACTGGATTCTGAATGGCGTGCCCGCTTTCGGAGAAGATCCCCAGCCTGGAGTTGTACGCAAAAAGTTTTGCCAGCATCTCTCCATCCTGAGTCAGGTCGTCCCTCAAAGCGGAAATCTGATGGTTGATAAAAAGAGTGGTTAAGGAAACAGAGAGGATGATGAAAAAGACGGCGTATTGGAGAAAAACTTTCACTGCAAATTTTTCCCTAAAGTTTTTCAAGGAGGTTGAAAAATTCATGACCTTTTCTCGCAAATTGTGTGTTGGGGCTAATCATGTGGATCCCCATATTTCCAGCTACAAGTGACTATTTATTACAGCCCTGGGAAAGCTGGCTCATCGCATTTTATGGGCGATAACTCTATTTAACGTATTTTAAAGTCTAACATATTTTGGGAGGGAAAGGAATTTTATGATTATCTGAAGTTTGTTGCAGGCAACTCTTTACCTGTTGACAACTTTTGCTATTCAGGTTCGTTAGGACCTTAGCTGCTGCTTGCAACAAGCATGACTTCCCTCTATCATGAGGCAGCCTGGGGATAAGTATAGAGGATCAAAGCTGTTCTTCCCGTTCCACTTAGCCATCCGATCTTTTCCTTTTTAGGATCATTCCCGCAAACCATGGCCTGAACAAACCCATTGCCGGGAACAATTTTTTACCCTCCACATTTTTGAGGACCGGAGCCCATTGAGCCCTTCCAATGCAAGAAATCTTCAAATATTTACCACGGTGAGTTCCATATGGGCCGTGGTATTTGGCCTCATCGGCCCTTTTTACGTGGTCCATGTACAAAAGCTGACGGGCGGGGTGGAGAAGTTGGGCATTGCTTTCAGCATCATGGTTCTCTTGCAAGCCCTGAGTACCTACCTCGCGGGCCGTTTTTCAGATAAAATGGGGAGACGGCCTTTCCTCCTGGTCACCGCCTATATCGACTCCGTCATTCTGTTCATGTATACAATGGTGGATGAAACCTGGCAGGTCTACATCCTCCAGGCATGTCTGGGAGCCACCAACGGGGTGGCGGGTACCATCAAGGTGTCTCTTCTTGGGGACCTCACCACCAAGGCCAAGCGGGGACGGAACATTGGAAAATTCAATGCCACGGTCAGTGTGTTTTCCGCTATGGGTCTTTCCGTGGGCGGATATTTCGTCAAATTGTACGGCATTGAGCCGTTATTTTACCTGGCCTCCGGGGTAGTGGCCTTATCTGCCAGCCTGTTATTTTTTATCGAAGAAAAAAAAGAAGGTGTTGATTAATCTAACAAAAAAGGTTTTCCTTGATTTTTTTCCTTGATCCGGTTAGAATTACTGTCCTTCAAAAGTAATGGAGTCAATCCAAACCTATAGCCGGGGGGCTGATATGGTAAAGATTCTATTAGTTGACGATGACCCCAATATTCTAAAATCCTTCCATACTTTTTTAACTTCCAATGGGTATTACATTCTCTGCTGTACCAGTGCGGAGGAAGGGTTGGAAGCGTTTGAAAAAGAACCCTTTGATGTCATTCTTTCCGATGTGAGGATGCCCGGAATGGATGGAATCGACTTCCTGCAAAAGGTAAGAAGCGCTGATCCAAAAATAGGGTTCATTGTCTTTACCGCCTTTCCTTCGGTTTCCGCAGCAGTAAATTCCCTGAAAGCTCTGGCCGACGATTACCTGGAAAAGCCTGTCGTCAATTTCGACAATTTGATGGTACTGGTGGACCAACTTTTCGAAAAGGTTCAGAAACGGAGAAACCAGCCAGACGAGGACTGCCTCCTGACAGGGAAGCCGGGCAATTTTGAAAAAATTGAAAATCTTTGGGAAAACATTAACCCGGAAAACTTCTCCAGTTTCATTCAAAGTGGCAAGGCCACGGTCAAAAACGAATTTTCCATGCTGAATGAGTTTGTCCGCGAAAAAATAACCCAGTGGCCGGACTTCAACTTTCTTTCCTTCGTGGAAAAAAACGAACAGTATAGCATTGTCGGCTCCTCATGGTTCTCAGATGAAATCCAGGGAATCCCTTGCCGAAGAGATTTCGATTCAAAACTTTTTCAGGAACAAAAAAGACAAGGTGGAAAGCTTTTCGTCATGGATGCTATGGAAGAACAGAAAAAACATCCCGACAATAAGCGCAAAACGGGACGAATGATTATCCTCCCTTTTGGGGTTTCAGGGCAAGTGGGCAGCCTGCTGTTCCAGTGCCCACAAAAAGCATCGGTGGATATGAAGGTTCTTACTTTTTTGACGGAAATTATCGCTTTTACCCAATGGCTTCCCATGGCCCAAAAGATGGATGTGGAAAATACCTCTGAACCGACCAAGGTGACGAATAAGGATTTTCAAAAAGATGTGGGCCACTCTGCCGGGTTCAATGAATTTATTGGGAAAGCGCCTTGTATGCAGGAAATTTACAATTCCATCATCAAAATCGCCCCCACCGACGTCACGGTCCTGATTACCGGAGAAACTGGTACCGGCAAGGAACTTGCGGCCCAAACCATTCATGATCTGAGCCATAGAAAAGATGACCCTTTTGTGGCCATCAATTGTGCAACTATATCCGAAACTCTGCTGGAAAGTGAACTGTTTGGGCATGAAAAAGGGGCTTTTACCGGTGCGGATCGTATGAAAACGGGTCTTTTTGAATCTGCCAACGGAGGAACCATCTTTTTCGATGAGGTAGGAGAGATTTCTCCCGCCATGCAAGTGAAACTGCTGCGAGTACTACAGGAAAAAGAGATAAGGAGGGTTGGAAACAACCGTCCCATTAAAATTGATGTAAGAGTTATAGCTTCCACCAACAGGAACCTTGCCAATGACGTTTATCTGAAGAAGTTCCGTGAAGACCTCTTCTACCGTCTTAACGTTATCAATATTCACCTTCCTCCTCTGAGAGAAAGGGGAGATGATATTCGTAACTTGATTAACCATTTTCTGAAAAATTACGAAGAAAAATATAAGATGGACAAGTTATTTTTTGCAAACTCCGCCATGCAAATGGCTCTAAGATATCCATGGCCTGGAAACGTTAGGGAGCTAATGAGCCTCGTTGAAAAAACCGTTATTTTGTCGGAAGAAAACCGTATTGTTTCCTTGCCCATCAGCATCCCGTTGAATGATGCGAAGTATAAAGCGCATTTGGCATTGAAAAGCACGAAGCTCAAAGACGCCAAACGGTACTGGGCTCAGCAGTTTGAGAGAGAATTCATTGCTGAAAAAATCAAAAAACATCGGGGCAATATCGCCGCCACCGCGAAAGAGATTGGAGTGGACGTAAAAACCGTCTGGAGAAAAGTAAGACGGTTGGGAATCAATGTCTGAATTGATTATTCTCTGGCAGAATTGTTAGCGCCAAAAGTTTTGCCGTTGTAACCCCCATTTTCTTTCCCCTCCTGAGCTTTCCACATTAGCTCTTCCAACCTTTCTACAGTTTCCAATCGGGTTGTTAAAAGCGTTGCCACCACTGAAGGAAAGGCGAATTCTTCCTTGCTATTACTGGTGCATTTTGATAACATTTATCGCCTACTTGCTAAATATATCGCATAATTAAATGGTCCGAAGAATAGCTTTCATTAATGAGAAGGGGGGTACCGGTAAAACCACCTTAACTCTGAACTTAGGGGATTATCTGGCCAGGCAAGGGAAAAAGGTCCTCCTGGTGGATATGGACCCTCAAGGCCATATTGGCAAATCCATTGGGATTGATGTCCAAAGCGCGCGATATTCCATTTTTGATGTTTTGATTAGCAATCGTCTTCCCCCGGAGGAGGCCATTCTTCCCACGAAGACTGATAATCTCAAAATGGTTATTTCCAATAAACTTTTGTCGGATTTAACCATAAATATAGGACGGGACCAGGACCGGCATACTAAGCTTAAGCAGTTTATAGATAGATTGACGGGATTCGATTACATTCTAATCGACTCCCCCCCATCTCTTGGTTTGCTTACTGTCAATATTTTACTTGGAGTGGAGGAGGTAATGATTCCGGTGTCCATGACCTATTTAGCCTTAGATGGTTGTGCGGAAATGCTGAGTTCCATCAAGCTGGTTCGGAAGAATTTTGATCATGAAAATATTCGCATATCAAAAATTATTCCCACTTTATATCGGGACAACCCCGTGGCGAAGGCTGTTTTGCAAAGGATTCAAAGCCACTTTGGTGACAAGTGCTCCAAAACTATTTTAACATTTGATGAAAAAATAGATCAGGCACAAAGTTTTGGACAGACCATTTTTGAGTTTGCTCCGGATTCCGAAGGGGCCAAGATGTTTGCCAACCTTGGAAAAGAGGTGATGACCTTATGAGCGAAAACAATATTTTAGGCCGTGATCCATTAGAAACAGGAAGGGACAGCATCTGGTTAAAGCCGAAAGCGCCGCCAGTGGTTCCTCCACCCCAACCTGCTGTTACACCCAGCTCGGTAAACTTGGAGCCGGACCTTTCCAAAGTAATCCAAACTGATGATCCGCTTATGGAAAAAGAGGTGGGGCTTCAAGTGAAGGAGCCTGTAAAAGCAGGCCCGCCGCTTGTTTCGGCTCCGGAACCCACAAGTCCTGTCAGTCCTGCCGAGATCAAATCCATGCCGGAGCCCGCTTTGCCGGCCAAGAAGGTTAACCTCCCGGAAGAGGTAGAAGAGGACACCATTGAAGAAACCTTGCAATTGATAGGGTTTAAGCTTGGTGCGGAGTTTTTTGGAATCGGTATCATCAATGTTCAGGAGATCATTCGTCACCAGGAAATTACGATGGTACCCAGGACCCCGGAGTTTGTGGGAGGGGTCATCAGTCTTCGTGGGCGTGTTATCCCAGTCATTAATCTCAGAAAACGGTTCGGCATGGAGACGGCTGAAAAAACCAAGGAAACCCGGATTATCATTGTTGAGCTTGATTCAGGCACTGTGGGCTTTACCGTCGATGCTGTTACCGAAGTCACCAGCCTCTCCAAGAAAACCATCGATCCTGCGCCACCCACTGCAACCGGGATTAACAAGGAATATATCCATGGAGTGGGGAAGCTGGAAGATAAATTGATGATCATCCTTGACTTAAACCAGGTTTTAAGCAAGGAAACCAAGGAGCAGATCAAACATATGGCGGTTTAAAGGGTTGTTTGCGTTTTTCCGACAAACCACAAAATGCCGGCCAAAATAAGCCATAATTCCCAGCAGGGCTCCGCTATAAGTGATTTGGCTTAAAAAAAGAGCACTGCTGAGCCCTGCCCCTTTTGCCACCTTGTCCATTCCTTTTCTTTTCAGGTTAAAAAATATCCTTCTTCTAAGTGGATATCAAACCTGAGAATGGTGCCCGTGCTTTTTAGTTAAACAAACTATAAAAGGCGTTTCCTATGAACCTGGACCTTCCACTACAGGATTGCTTGCGGCAATTGAATGATCCTGACCCATCCAAACGCAGGGAAGCTATAGAAAACCTCGGGACCAGGCGTGAGCCATCGTGCATCAACGCCTTGGTTGAACACTTGGGGGATACAAATCGCGGGGTGCAGCAAGCGGTTGTGGATGCATTAATTGAAACAAACGACAAAGAAACCGTGGCCGCTATTGTTTTGAAGCTGGATAACGACTCCGCCTCGATCAGGAATCTCGCTTTGGAAGTGCTTCAAAAAGTAACCTGCCAGGTTGTGGATGTCCTCATTCCATACCTGAAGCATTCAAGCAATGATTTAAGAAAGGCCGTGACGGATATTTTGGGGGACGCCGGAGACCAATCCGCTACTCCCTATCTCATTGAAGCCATCAATGATGTAGACCCAAATGTTCGTACTGCTGCCATTGAAGCGCTGGGAAAACTCCGCGATCCCAAAGCCGTTCATGTTCTTACCCAATCGTTAAAAGACAAAGAGGTGTTCATCCGTTTTGCTGCAGCAGAGGCCATTGGCCAAATTTGTGATGAAGATACCGTAAAGCTCCTTTTGAACAATCTCTCTCCCAGTGATGAAGTAACGGCCTTTTCCATCGTGGAAGCATTAGGAGAGCTTAAGGTTAAAGAAGCGGTGGAACCGTTGGTTAATCTTTTACCGGAGGTGGTGTCCCCAGCATTACAAAACAGTATCATAGAAGCCCTGGTCCAAATCGCCGATCAATTTGGGTATGAGGTTTTGCGCCCCTTCGATAGCGACAAACTCCTCTCCTGCACCATTAAAGGGTTAGAGGACAAAAACCCGGAAGTCCAAGAGGCCGCTTTGAAATCATTAAGGCATATTGGGTCCAGTGACGCCACCATTCCCCTACTGACTTACGCTTTAGATGTGGAAGAAACAGATGAGGAACGGATGGGCTTGATCAGGGAAGCCTTAAAAAAAACAGAGGGAGGGAAAAAACTCCAGTCTTTTGTTGAAAATTATGAGAAAATGGTATTCCTCGCTATCCAGGCCCTTGGAGATATAGGAGAGGAATCCACCATTCCCACTCTTTTCTCTGCTTTCGGCATGGCGTCCTCCGCCATCAGAAAGGCAATTATCGGGGCCCTGGGAAATTTTCAAACGGAGAGATCCTTGGAGGTTCTCACCGAGGCCCTCGAAGATGAAGACAGCTCCATTAGAAGAGAGGCCATTTCTTCGCTTTCCAGGCTTGGTTCACCTGAAGCCGTGGAGCCTCTCTTTTTCCTGGTGGACAAGGAACCTTTTAAGGATATTAAGGAATGTGCCATTGATACCCTATGTAAGCTTTATAAAAAAGGAACAAAAAAAGAGGAGACGTTGAATGGGTTTATCCAAAGGTTGAGAGCCAGCGACCCATATATCCGGGAACTATGCGTCAGGGCCATAGGTAAAACCCATTACAAGGAAGGTTTGAAGCACATTGAGTCCGCCTTGAATGACGAGGAATGGATAGTAAGAAACGCTGCTGTCCATGCGTTGGGAGAGTTGCCGGTAGACTCCGAAATCATATCCTTGCTACAAAAAGCTCTTTCGGACCACAATGAGAATGTGCGGATTTCCGCAATCCAAATCGTTTCAGGATCTGGGAGGGAGGAGGCCACCGACATTTTAATTTCCTGCCTTGCCGATCAAGATATTTGGGTAAAGTTTCAAGCGGCAGAGACTCTGGGAATTCGGAAGGAAAAGAAGGCGATACCGTCTCTCACTTTGCTTCTTCAAAGTGAAGATGGCCCCCATAAAATCGCTGCGGTTAAATCTCTCGGAGAAATAGGCGACCGGTCTGCTTTGGAAAAAATAAAACCTCTGTTATCCAGCGAAGATTTTGAGATTGCCGATACGGCAAGGGAGGCAATAGAAAAACTTGGTGGTTCGTAAATGAGGAGCATGAAGTAAAAAGAAGAATAAAGCTGAGGCTTGAATTCTTGGAATTAATATGTAAGTTTCCATATATACTTTTCGATTTCGTTGGATCATTGTTCAATACGTTTTTACATGTGAGGCCAGGACTTGGAGGAAAAAAATCTGCAGATGAGCATGGGTACCTTTGCCAAGCTAAGGGACATCATTTATGAAAAAAGCGGTATCTACTTTGCGGAAAATAAAAAATATCTCCTCGAAAACCGGCTGCTCCAAAGAGTGCAGGAAAGAAATCTTAAAAGTTTCGAGGAATATCACTATTTTTTAAAATATGATTCCAGGAGGTCCCAGGAATATCCTTTTTTGTACGATTCCGTAACCACCAATGAAACCAGCTTTTTCAGGAATCCACAACAATGGGAGGCTTTTGAAAGTTATGTCCTCAAGGAAATTATTAGCAGTGGCAAAGATCGAATTTCAAAATCTTTAAAAATATTGAGCCTGCCCAGTTCCACCGGAGAGGAGCCCTATACCTTGAGTATGATTTGTTTGGAAAAAAAACTTCCGGATTTAGGCTGGAACATTGAAATAAGAGCTGGAGATCTTAGCGAAAGTGCCCTGGCCTCAGCGAGGAAAGGTGTTTACGGGAAGAACTCAGTTCGAAATACTCCCCCACATTATCTAAATAAATATTTTCATATTTCCGGCGAAAACTATGCTATCAAAAATGAGGTGAAACAATTGGTTCGCTTTGAGGTTATGAACCTTGTGGATGCTGGCAAAATGCAACTTTACCGCAACTTCGATGTTTGTTTTTGCAGAAACGTATTGATCTATTTTGACGAGAAAGTAAAAAGAAAGGTAGTTAGCCACCTCTACGACACTTTAAAACCGAATGGCCACCTTTTCTTGGGGCACTCGGAGTCGCTGCATAACATCTCCAGGGCCTTTCGTCTTGTCAATTTCAGCCGTTCACCCATTTATAAGAAAGAGTGATTTATGTCTGGGAATATTCTGCTGGTGGAAGACTCCATGACCACAAGGAAACTATTGACTTTCGTATTGAAGGGGGGAGGGCACACTGTCATTCCTGCTGAAAACGGAATTGAGGCATTGGAAAAGATAGGCGCCTTTGATGTGGATGCGATTATTACCGATTTGAACATGCCCCAAATGGACGGTCTTGAATTTATTCGTACAATAAGGGAGAATGTTGACTACGAAAAAATCCCCATTTTACTATTAACCACGGAAGGAGAAGAAAGAGGCAGAAAACAAGGCCTGGACGCGGGAGCGACTGCGTACCTGGCAAAACCCATTGAAGAAGAAAGCTTTTTAAACGTAGTAAAAAAACTGCTGGAAACCCAAAACCATTCATAGGAGGAATTTACTATGCCATTAGATCCCAGTTCCAAAATTTTAGTGGTGGACGATTTTGCAACCATGAGAAAGATTATTAGAAATCAGCTTGGCCAACTTGGCTATAAAAATATTGATGAAGCAGACGATGGGGCTACCGCCTTACCGAAGATCCAGGCGGGGGGCATAGATTTTGTAGTTTGCGATTGGAATATGCCCAAAATGAGCGGGTTGGACCTGTTAAAAACCATTCGTGCCGATGCAAATTCCAAGGGTCTTCCTTTCCTGATGGTTACAGCGGAAGCTTTGAAAGAAAATATTGTGGCGGCCATTCAGGCGGGAGTTTCGGATTACGTGGTAAAGCCGTTTACCCCCCAGGTGCTCGAAGAAAAAATAACAAAGATATTTAAATAATTTTTGGAGGAATGACCTTTGAAGGCAGAATATGTCAACCCTTTTCTAAAAGGCACAATGAATGTCCTGAAAACGATGGCTTTCGTGGATGCGAAACCCGGCAAGCCATTCGTAAAGCAGGACAAGAAAGCTATTGGGGATATATCGGGAACTATTGGTTTGACAGGCACTACTAAAGGGGCGGTGGTGGTTTCTTTTTCAAAAGGCTGCGCCCTCAAGGTAATATCGTCCATGATGGGAGAAGAGTACACGGATCTTAACGATGAAGTGAAGGATGCCGTGGGAGAACTCACCAACATGATTTCCGGGGATGCCAGAAGGGCTTTAAGTGAGCTTGGAGCAAATTTCGAGGCGGGTATCCCAACCGTTATCACTGGCCAAGGACACGAAATTACCAGTATGGGGAAAGGCCCTGTTCTTGCCATACCGTTCAAGGTTGGCGAAGACGCCCTTAGCGTAGAAGTCAGCTTCGAAAGCTAGATCGATCCCATGGCTCAACTGGCGAACCAACTTTGGCTCTCAAAGGTTTTTGAAGAGTCGGCACCGGTTTTGCTTAATATTTTTTTGGTTTAATTCCAGGTCTTTTTGTGGACGAACTACAAGAAATAATACAAGATTTTTTGGTTGAAACCGAAGAGTTGATCGAAGGGGTTGACCAGGACCTGTTGGAACTGGAAAAAACGCCCGACGACTATGAACTCTTAAATAAAGTTTTCCGCTCGGTTCATACCATCAAAGGCGCCGCAGGCTTCCTGGGCTTTACCCAGTTGGTGAGCTTGGTTCATAACACGGAGACCGTTCTCAATAAGCTCCGCTTGGGTGAACTAAAGCTTATATCCCCCATTAACGATGCCATCCTTGAGTCCGTTGACCTCGTCAAAACAATTTTAGCGAGAATAAAAAATGAGGAACAGGGTGATGTTGATCTAACGGATATTTTGTCTAAATTGGAGAGCTTCGTTTCGGAAGGAGGTCCCGAAACTGTTGAGTCCACCCAGCCGATAGCACCGGCTGTTACGGAAGAACCCTCCTTTGAAGAACTACTGGCTTTAGCTAAATCTACCCCCGCTCCGCCCAGCCAGGAACCCCCTCCCGCTTTTGAACCAACGGTAGCTTCTCCTATAGTGGAAAGTAGCGTTGAATACGTGGAAAGCGTTGCTGCACCTGAAATTCCGCCGGTGGAAGCAAAACCGCCGATGGAAGCACCCGCGCCCCCAGCGTCCGCAAAAAGTGCGCAAACTACTTCAGCTCAACCTCCCTCGAAAGAACTTCCAGCCCAGACGATTCGGGTGGAAACTAACAAACTGGACAATGTAATGGATCTTGTGGGAGAGCTTGTCCTTGGGAGAAACCGTCTCACGAATCTGCTCAGTAAGTTTGAAGCCCAAAAAAACGGTGGTGGGGAACTGAAGGCAACCCTTTCGGAAGTTACTAATTTCATCAACCTGGTTACTTCCGACCTCCAGTCGGCAGTAATGAAAACCCGGATGCAGCCCATCAAAAAGGTATTTGGCAGGTTTCCAAGAGTGGTGAGGGACCTTGCCCGCGACGTGAATAAAAATATTGTACTTGTACTACGCGGGGAAGAAACAGAGTTGGATAAATCTGTTATTGAGCAGATCAATGACCCATTGGTTCACATCATTAGAAACTCCATCGACCATGGAATTGAATCAAAAGAAAGAAGGCTGGAAATAGGTAAGCCTGATAAGGGGACGCTTAAGATGTCCGCTTATTATGAAGGAAATAATATTATCATCGAAATTGAGGACGATGGGAAGGGAATTGACCCGGAAAAAATTGGGCCCTCTGCGGTGAAGAAAGGCGTAATCACCCAAGAAGAGTTGGAAAAAATGGGAGAGAAGGAAATTGTGAACTTGGTTTTTGCTCCAGGCTTTAGCACCGCCGAAAAACTTAGTGATATCTCAGGCAGGGGTGTGGGCATGGACGTCGTGAAAACCAATATCACCAAGTTAAACGGCATGATCGATTTGGTCTCAAAAGTAAATGTGGGCTGTACGCTTTCCATAAAACTGCCTTTAACCGTGGCCATAATGAATGCGCTCATCGTCACCACTGACGAAGAGACTTTTGCCATACCTCTTTCCTCCGTTGTGGAAATCAACCGAATTAACGTTAACCAAATTCAGTCCATAGACCAGAAGGAAGTTGTAAAACTAAGGGATATCGTTTTGCCGCTAATTCGCTTAAAGGATCTTTTCAAACTGGACGGCGAAAGTAATTTAACCGATATGCTTTATGTTGTGGTTATAGGAATAGCTGAAAAGCGAGTCGGAATTGTTGTGGAAAGACTGAAAGGCCAGGAGGAAGTGGTGATCAAGTCCATGGGGGAATACCTCTCCGACGTTACCGGAATCGCTGGCGCTACGGTTAGCGGTGACGGCAAGGTGATGCTTATTCTTGATATCGCGGCTCTTTTTGAAAAGATATAAACTTCTGCGAAACTAACAATTTATTGTATATGCTGCCTTTGTTATAATAAAGTTTTTCTCCTCCTCCATCCGGTAAAAGCAGAAAAGGCTCCTGTATTGGCTCGTTCCTGATTATAACTCATTAATTTACCTCCCCGCTTACGACACAATTATGCAGAACCACTGGTGTCCGGGGAAAATTCTCTATAAGCGCAAAAAAGTCAATAAAAACAATATGTTGCCAGCTTTTTTTGCGTTATCGATTTGAATTTCTATTTCAATGAAAAGCTCAATTTTTCTCGAATTTTAGAATATTTTAAGGGAATTAAAAGGAAAATTGGATTTATTTTTTACACTTTTTAGACCGCAGCCTATTGTGTCAAGCATAGTAAATTAAAGGCTTAAAGCACATAAATTACACTTTTGCTTTGCAACCTGATCCTAAGTATGTGTTTTTATTGAGTTATTAACCGGACAGTAGTG
>JAJDAS010000120.1 GCA_029261755.1 Nitrospinia bacterium | reverse complement strand
ATAAGATAGATAATTTCCCATAACCACGGATACTTTATCTTGGGGTTAAATCAGTCAAGTGGATACCCTATATAAGCAAAATTCACACCACATAATAGCTAACTAAAGAAATTTGATTCTTTGAATAAGTTTAGGATGCTTTTTTTACGCTTCATCCAGCGTATTTGTGGGTAAATTCGTAGGACGACACCTCTAACTATTTATTATAAAACGATTTTAACAAATAAAACCTGACCAAAAATATTTGAAATTTTTTAGTAACTTGTAAAAAAACAATTTTTTAACCACTAATCCCCACTAATTTTAAAGATTCTCACTGTTAGATTTTTTTCCCCGTAGACCCCTCACCCCATTCCTGGGGGGCGGCGGAGAAGGGATCAATAAATTCTCTGTGGAGAGCCCTCCTAGCGGAAAAGATTACAAAAAAAACCCGGAAGCACATTTTTTGCTTATTGTTTTAAAGGTAATCCTTGAGCCTCTTGCAGAGATAAATAGAATAACGATATGTTTGTCATATATTGCATGCGGCATCCCATGTGAACACAAGATATAGCATATGGTTCTTTTATGGATTATTTCTGCAAGAGGCTCCTTTATAAAATTGCATAAACTTTTTTCGTATTTTCTTGAAATCTCATTTAGAGCGGAGGATGGGGGTGAAGGGAAAAATATTAATTATTGATGATGAAAAAAATGTAAGAGTTGGCTTTAGCCATCAACTTAAAGAAGCAGGTCTTTCTACAATATGCGCATCCGGGGGCTACGAAGGTATAAAAATTTTCCAGGAAAGGGGGGCAGACCTGATACTCCTTGACCTTAAAATGCCTGATTTGTGCGGAATTGACACTTTAAAGAGATTAAAAGAGATTGACCCTGGAGTGCCGGTTATTATGATATCGGGCTTTGGAGATATTTCCAATGCTGTCCAGGCCACAAAATTCGGCGCCTATGACTTTTTATCCAAACCTATCTTTCCTGATACTCTTTTACAATCAACAAAAGACGCTTTAGAAAAGTTTAGTTATAGAAAAAATCTCCTATATGAGAAAGACGACCCCGCCGCTGATTTTGGCAAAGGCCTTTTGATTAAAGGGTCAATCAAGGAAATTCAAGAGATAGCCCGGAGCGATTTTTCCATAATTATTCAGGGTGAAACAGGCACGGGAAAATCTTTTCTGGCTCATTCCATACATAATTCAAGCAGTAGATATGACAGGGCCTTTGTAAAAATGGACATAGGCGCACTACCGGAAACACTTATCGAAAGCGAACTTTTCGGCCATGAAAAGGGTTCCTTTACGGGAGCATACATGAAAAAAATCGGTTTTTTCGAAGTGGCTAATGGCGGCACGATCTTTTTAGACGAAATAGAGAACATGTCCCCTTATATTCAGAGCAAACTCCTCTATGTTGTCGAAGACAAGGTGGTTTACCGTGTGGGAAGCAGCAAACCTGTGGCAGTGGATTTTCGCCTTATAACCGCCACTAATTCAGACATAGAAAAAAGCGTTTTGGAAAATAAATTCAGGAAAGATTTATTCTATCGTTTAGCCGAAATTATAATCACCATTCCTCCATTAAGGGAAAGGGTGAAAGATATCCCGTTTTTTATTCAAAAGTTTTTTGCGGAGGCTTGTGAAAAATGGAATAAACCAAATATGAAAATAACCGATGGAGCAATGGATCACCTCGTTGGTTATTCATGGCCTGGAAATCTAAGAGAATTAAAAACCGTTATCAGGAAGTTGGTCTTTTTTTCCAATGAGGAGGTTCTCAAAACGGAGCATATAAAAATCCCTCTTTATGAAAACATCGAAGGAAAGGAAGATTCTTCCCTAAAAAATATCTTAAAGACCAAGGAGTTAGAGTGCATAATTCACGCGCTTAGAATGGCAGGTGGCAATAAATTCAAGGCCGCTTCCATTTTGCAAACCAGTTACAGGAACCTTCTTTTAAAAATCAAGAAACACAATATCGAAAATGTGTGAAAATTTCTTCAATTACATTGAAAATAGTTTCACTCCCCCCATATCTATACCCCGCAAAGAAATCCTGCCAAAGCAAAATTTCAATGGTGAATAATTTTTCAAAATAGCTTCTGTTGCCCACTTTAAAATCGTTTAAAAATCATTGGGTTAGTTCCTGGCATTAGTCTTGCGTTATCCTAAAGTAACCACTCAAAGTTGTCGCTTGTATCATATTCTTAAGGAGGGAGTCCTTTCTGTTTCATTCAAGATATGGTTTTTCGCCTGAAAGAGGGGTTCACTGACAGTGAAATAGGAGGTCAAACTCTTTGGGAAAAAAGGCAAAAATACTTATTGTGGATGGAGAATCCGATAGCGCCTTCATTAAAGGCACAAAGGAAAAAAAACCACAAAGAGGAAAAGAGAGTATAAAACGGAGAAAACAAACCTCAACATACGACATCGGGAGAAACCGGTCCGCTCGGCTTAATCTCCCCGTGAGGGCACTGATTTACATCCCTATCATCCATACCCGGACCGACATGGGCACACTCGGTGACTCCATACAAAGGATAACAATTCAGAAATCGAGCAGACAAGCCTGGAAGCGTAAAATGGACACAATAGGGCAACTGTGGACGCAAATTGAACGGACAATCGATGCTTTGCCCCTCTCCTGTAAAAAAGTTCGTTTATACCAGGATGGATTACCCGTTTGCGGCTGTGAGGCAGAAATCGTTAAGAATCTGGCTGAGGCGGGTAGTAGGAATCACCAACTCCTTCTTGGTCTAATGGAAAAGGGGGCTGCGATCATGGGGACGGAATCCTCGGAGCTTCTCGTGGAAGAGTATCAGCTAGTCAAACAGAGCCTGGCAGCGAAGGATACCCCGAAATCGACCCGTCCCGACGCGCGTCGAAAAGTCATGGGCCAATCCTTACTTGAGAAGCGTGATCAATACATAGCGGATCGCATCAATGGCACTCTTCGAATTGGGGAGACAGGAATTCTATTTATAGGAATGCTTCACTCAGTGGAGAAATACCTCCACAAGGATATCCGAGTGAGATATCCGATCAGGCAAGCTTATAATCAGTGAGACAAAATAGGATGACAAAGGAGACGGGCCGGATTCTGATCGTAGACGATGAAAAAGATATCTGTGGACTTCTATCCCATCTTATGGAGAGCGAGGGGCTTACGCCACTGGTTGCTTATGACGGGGAAAGGGCGCTGAAAATGGTCCATTGTGAAGCGCCCGATTTGCTGTTATTGGATTATAAAATTCCTGGTGTGGATGGCATGGAGGTGCTTAAGCGGATAAAAGAATTGGAAAATGGCCTTCCGGTCATCATGATCACCTCTTATGCGGATATTCATGGGGCCGTGAAAGCGATGCGGGCAGGCGCCCACGATTACATAGCCAAACCTTTTGAACACAACCACTTGATACAGGTGGTGCGCCTGGCGCTGGCCAGCCGAAATCACAAAGGGAAAAACAAGGCTCTTTCCGGCCGGCTTCAAGATAGTTTCTCCCGTAACCTTTATGAAATGATGGGAACAAGCGATACGATTGGTCAGCTCGTATCCGAAGTAAATGTCGTTGCGAAATCGAATTTTTCCGTGATCATCATAGGTGAATCCGGTTCAGGAAAGGAACTTATAGCCCAGGCCATCCATCAGGCCAGCCCACGGTCAAATGCCCCTTTCATCCCCGTGGATTGCGGGGCAATCCCGGAATCGCTTTTGGAAAGTGAATTATTTGGTCACAGCAAAGGGGCTTTCACGGGCGCGGATCGTCAGAAGCCCGGAAAGTTTGAAGCGGCCCAGGGCGGGACCCTCTTCCTGGACGAGATTTCAAACATGCCTCCGGCTTCTCAAGCTAAACTTCTGCGTGTGCTTCAGGAGAAGAAACTTTACCCTGTGGGAACCAACAAGCCCGTGAACATAGACATCCGTCTTCTGGTCGCCAGTAACCTGGATTTCAATACGGCCATTGCATCAGGGTCATTCCGCCATGACCTGTACTTTCGATTGAATGAATTTACCATAAGGAGTCCTCCATTACGAGAACGCAAAAAAGACATAATTTTCCTGGCCAAGAGATTCTTAAATCTCACCAACGAGGAATTGAACAAAAATGTCAAGGGACTTTCTGATGCCGCCATCGAATCCTTGCTCTTTTACGATTGGCCCGGAAACGTTCGGCAGCTTCGATCCACCATACGGCGCGCAGTGCTTCTGGCCGGCGAGGTTATAACCGAAAAACATCTTGACATTAAAAATATGTCTGCCCCTGCTATTGCGTCTACTCCTGAAGTTCCGGATATATCCTGGGGCAAGCTTTCCCTCAAGGAGATAGTGCGCCAAAAAGGCATAGAGCTTGAGGAAATGGTCTTGCGCAAGGTACTGTGCACGACTGGTGGTAATAAAGCAAAAGCGGCTCGAATGCTTCAAATCGATTATAAAACCATTCATACCAAAGTGAAAAAATACGGCATTTAATTTAATAAACAAATGAAGGAGGCATCTTATGGGCAAGAAAGATAAGGATGAATTCGGCGCTGGATTCGGAGGGATACTGAAGGGACTTTCCAACATGGTGGAGAAGCTGGGCGATCTGGCTGAAAAAGGACAGGATTTTGCCAAGACAGGGGAAATCAGCGGCCTCGGCCCTGGTAACAAAGAGATCAAAGGAGTATACGGGCTTAACGTCAAGTTCGGCCTGGGAGATAAAGAGTTGAAGGTGGAGCCCTTTGGAAATATCCGTGAGGATGAGACTGCAGGCCCAGCCGGGGTTCATGAGGTACGCGAGCCGATGGTGGATGTTTTTGAAGAAGACGATTATACCTTGATCGTTGCCGAGATGCCGGGTGTCAGCGCCGAGGACGTTCAACTGGATATCAAGGATGATTTGCTGGCCATTAGCGCGGAAAGGGGAGATAAAAAGTACCGCAAAGAAGTTCTTCTGCCCGAGAGCTACCCCAGGGAAAAGATGCAGGTCTCCTGTAACAACGGCGTTCTGGAGATCAAGTGTATGATGTAACAGGGGCACGCAATTTAACCTTTAACGTAATTCTTATGGGAGACGTTCAATGAAAAAGTCCGAAGGTTTGTCCCTCAAGCTTAAGGTCACGGAAGCCATCAATAAGGACGTGGGAAGGGCCATTGCCCGGATGGGTCCGGAGGATATTGAGAAGCTTAAATTGGCAATCGGGGACACGGTAGAAGTTGAAGGGAAACATAAGACCGTATGTAAAACAATGCCGGCATACAAGGAACTCAGGGGCCAGTCGCGGGTGCAACTGGATGGACTTACCAGAGAGAATGCAAGAATAGGGCTCGATGAGTTTGTCCTTATCCGGAAAGTTTCGGCGCGTGAGGCCCAGAGTGTTACCCTTGCTCCCCTGACGATTACACCCGGCCCCCGTGACTTAGAATACATTGGCAGCCTTGTGGATGGCCTGCCCGTCATTGAGGGAGATAGAATAAGGGTAACCCTGTTTGCAAGCCGCTGGGCCGATTTTAAGGTTGAAAAAACAACGCCGAAAGGGCCAGTATTGATCCATCCCACAACCGTGCTGGTAATCGGGAAACCGAAAGAAATAGAGGTGGCCCGCTCCGTTTCCTACGAGGATATCGGCGGCCTCAAACCGCAATTACATAGAGTGCGCGAGATGATCGAACTGCCGTTAAAATATCCGGAGATGTTCGAACGGCTGGGGATCGACGCGCCCAGTGGAGTCCTCCTCTATGGGCCGCCCGGCTCCGGCAAAACACTGATTGCCCGAGCCATTGCTCATGAAACCGAGGCCAATTTCTTTTCCGTAAGCGGCCCTGAGATCATCCATAAGTTTTACGGGGAGAGCGAAGCCCATTTGCGCAAGATATTCGATGAGGCGTCACGGAAGGGTCCCAGCATCGTCTTTCTGGATGAGATCGACGCCATCGCTCCCAGACGCGAACAGGTGGTGGGAGATGTTGAAAAACGCGTTGTAGCCCAACTCCTCGCGCTGATGGACGGACTGAATAAGCGCCAGAATGTCATTGTCATTGCGGCCACGAATATCCCAAATGCCCTGGATCCGGCGTTGCGCCGGCCCGGCCGTTTTGACAGAGAGATATCCATTCCTATTCCGGATCGCAACGGAAGGTTGGATATTCTGGAGATCCACAGCCGGGGGATGCCCTTGTCCCGGGATGTGGATTTGGCCCATTTGGCGGAGATCACCCACGGATTTGTGGGGGCCGACCTTGAGGCCCTTTGCCGTGAGGCGGCTATGATCTGCTTACGCCGCATCATGCCTGATATCGATTTCGGCCTGGTCAGCGTCCCATATGAGCAGCTAATGAAACTTGAGGTGCACATGGATGACTTTCTCGGCGCGCTCAGGGAAGTCGAACCATCGGCCATACGGGAGGTGTTTGTCGAAGTCCCGGATGTCCGCTGGCAGGACATCGGCGGCCTCTCGGAGGTCAAAAAACTTCTGGTTGAGACGGTGGAGTGGCCCATGAAATACGCCCATCTTTTTAAGGAGGCGGGTATCAGACCGCCCAAAGGCATTCTTCTATCGGGTCCACCCGGTTGCGGCAAGACATTACTGGCCAAGGCAATTGCCACCGAGAGCAGGGTAAACTTCATCTCTGTTAAAGGTCCCGCTATCCTTTCCAAATATGTGGGAGAGTCGGAAAAGGGCGTGCGGGAAATATTCCACAAAGCCAGGCAGGCCTCCCCCTGTATCATTTTTTTCGATGAGATCGACTCCCTTGTTCCCACGCGAAGCGCCGGTTCAATGGATTCTCACGTGGCCGAGCGGGTTCTATGCCAGTTCCTTGGAGAACTTGACGGGATCGAGGAATTAAAAGGGGTTCTGGTGCTTGGGGCGACAAACAGATTAGATATGCTGGACCCGGCGGTGCTTAGGCCGGGCCGATTTGACGAGATTCTGGAGATCCCGATGCCGGGCGAAGAGGATCGCAAGGTAATCTTCGAGGTTCATCTCAGGGACAAGCCCCATGAACAGGATATTAACCCGGGTGAGTTGGCCTCCAGGACAGAGGGGCTAAACGGCGCCGAAATAGCGTTGGTTTGCGAAAGGGCGGCGCTTAGCGCCGTGCGGCGGGCCGTAGAGATGGAACAAGCCGAACCCTCCGGCAAGATAGAGGTATTAATCAGGGCCGAAGATGTTGAAGCGGCCTTGGAGGAGATATGTCGGGATGAAGGAGAGGAAATAGAAAATTAAAAAGTAAAATGGTTGTAAAACCAAAATAGCGATGGTTACAAAAGATACAGATTGGTTGCTGTTCAATAATTTTACTTTTTCATTGCTTGTTTTTAGTTTTCTATTAAATTCCTAACCAAAGATATTTGAAATTTTTACCACGAAGGCACAAAGATACAAAAAACAAACGCTGAAGATTTTATTCAGAAAGAGTAAAAGAGTTAAAGAGAAAAGCCAAAGAGACGCCCAAAAAGATCAAAAAAGGCTAAAGCTTATTTAACCAGGGCGCGGAGACCGCAGAGAAAACATTAAACTTCAAAGCCTTGCTTTTTTTTGTTTTTTTCTCTTCTCTGCGGTCTCTGTGCCCTGGTTATTTTTTTTTATTTTCTTTTTCCCTCCTCTTTTTCTCTTTTACTCTTTGTGAAATCCGGTTTTGCCTTTGATTTAAAAAATTTTAGATTGTGAGAGATAAATTCTCAGAGTGAGTGTGTAACTAAAGGCTTTGTACCCAGTGAACGGTTACAATTTATTTAGTTCCCTATCATATGAACGGATACGAAAAAAATTTAAAAAGGGATGGTGGAGAAGCGGTTTACCTCTTCTGCATCGCCCGATTTGGCTGCCTGCCGACCATTGAAGGGAGGGGTATTGATGGCGGGCATCCTGTCTCCCTATGGACTTTTCGGGATATCGCGGCGGTATTTAGCATGGTTTCCGTTGAGGAGTTCCTGGGACCCTCAGCGGAATCCAGGATGCGGGACCTGGCCTGGATAGGACCCCGCGCCCGGCGCCACGAAGAGGTAATCGAACAGGGAATGAACCATTCTCCCGTGCTTCCGGCCCGCTTCGGAACCCTTTTCTCTTCCATGGAAAGCCTAAGTAAGGTATTGGGAAAGCGCTATGATACGATCTCGAGTTTTCTAGATCGGATAGATGGCAAAGAGGAATGGGCGGTCAAGGTTCTGATGGACAGGGCGAAGGCCAAAGACAAGCTTTTTTCCACCATGCTTGCCCGGGAGGAAAGACGCCTCGTTTTATTATCCCCGGGGGTGCGTTATTTTCAGGAGCAGCGAATCCGGGCAAGCGTTGAAAAAGAGTTGGCCTCCTGGCTGAAAGAAACAGGTAAAAAGATTGCGGCTAACCTGAATCGCCATGCATCGTATTTTTGTGAACGCAAGGCCCTTCCACGGGGTATCCTGGGGAATGATTTGGATATGGTAATGAACTGGGCCTTCCTGGCGCCGCGAAGTTCCGTGTTGGATTTTCGTGTCCTGATAGATCAGGCTAACGCGGACTACGCCCGGCGGGGACTAATCTTCAAATGCTCCGGCCCCTGGCCTCCTTATAGCTTCTGCCCGTCTTTGGAATTGGAGAAAGAGGAATGAGGTATCTGCTATATTGCGTCTTTCGCTCCGGAAAGCATAAAAAGGCGGAAGCCCTTACGGGTATAAATGGAGAACCGGTATTCCTGGTGGGCGCCAATAATATCAGCGCCGCTTTATCCAGGATTGAGCATTCGGACTTGACTCCCGCTGTCCCCAGGCTACTGGCTTACCAAAGGGTAATTGACTTATTCCATCGCAGCCATACGATCATCCCGATCCGTTATGGATGTCTGTTTGAGGAAGAATCTCACGTCATCCGGCTCATTGAAGAACGGTGTAAACAATATGAGGCATTGCTCAAAGAACTTAAGGGATGCGTAGAGATGGGGGTTCGCGTGCTCTTCGAATCCGATGTCCGCCATCCGCAACCATTCATCCACAATCATAAATCGTCCATCGCCAATCGCCGGTCCTTAAGCCCCGGGCGCGCTTACATAGCCGCCCGTAAGACCTGTTATGATGAGGAAGAGGAATTCACTAAAAAAACGGATATGGTTGTGGAAAAGTGTTGCGCGGCATTTGCCGGTCTCTTTATAAAATGCAAAACGGAATCCCCAACGGTTCTCACTCCGCGTCCCGTATTCCACATTCCATTACTCTCCCTTTATTTTCTCGTGCCGAGAAAATCTGTGGACACCTTCCGCAAGGCATTCCATAACATCGGGCTGGAGGAATCCTCCAAGCTTCTTTTAAGCGGTCCATGGCCTCCCTACAACTTTGTTCTGTCATGAAAATTTTTCACGATGACAATCTGGAACGTTACAAGAAGATATTCGAGATGCTTCTGGAGGCCATTCCTTCCTCTGTTCTGCTGATTGATCGGGATATGCACATCGTTTCGGCAAACCGGAATTTTCTAAACAAGAGCAAACGCTCCTTATCTGCCACAATCGGCCGCCGGTTGGAAGAGGTATTCCCTCCCGTCATTCTTAATCACATGGACGTCACGCGCCGTGTCCGCCAAGTCTTTGATGAGAACGAACCAACCACGGGGGAACGAATGATATACCGGGCGCCGGGGATTCCGATGCGTATTTATTATTACCGGATCCTCCCCTTCTCCTGGAACGGGGTTGTGGAGAACGCAATGTTTTTAATGGATGACGTGACCGAGCAAGTACGTTTGAGCAAAGAGGTGCATCGGGTGGAACGCCACCTGGCGAGTATTGTCGAGAGCGCCAACGATATCGTCCTGTCCACCGACATGGAAGGGAAGATTTTAAGTTGGAACAATGCGGCTGAAAAGCTCTCGGGCTACACCCCCGATGAAGTGAACGGACACTTTTTTTTCGAATACTTCAAAAGGGACCACCAAGGAGAGTTGAAAAGGATTTTCTCCAGCATAAAGAAGAAAAAAAAACCCCAGATGGGTGAATGGGATATCATAACAAAGAATGAAGATATCATTCCGGCTTCCTGGGTCTGTTCCCCTATGCAGGACGACCGGGAACGGATAGTGGGAATCGTTGTAATAGGCAGAGATTTAAGTGAGCGCCACAAGTTTGAGACGCAGCTTCGCCAGTCACAAAAACTTGCCGCCCTGGGAGTGATGGCCGGAGGGATCGCCCATGAAATAAGAAATCCTTTGGCGATCTGTTCATCAGCCTCTCAGTTTCTCATCGAGGATGATATCGCCCCGGAGTTTAGAAAGGAATGCGCCGGGAAAATTCACGCGGGTATCCGGAAGGCATCACTGATCATCGAGAACCTTCTGAGGTTCGCCCGTCCCTCCGCGAGGAAAGACATGATACCCGTAGACATTCTTTCCATTTTAAAAGAAACGCTATCTTTAATTGCCAACCAGACCAGGATTCAAAAGATCAGGATTGATTCACATTTCCCCCAAAAATCTTTAATAATAAACAGCATCGAAAACCTTCTTCAACAGGTGTTCATGAACCTTTTCCTCAACGCCTTTAAGGCTATGCCGGATGGAGGGACCTTAAGCGTTTCCGTTGAAGAAACGTCCGGCGAGGTGTTGGCTCGTGTCGCGGACACGGGCCACGGCATTCCCGAGGAAGACATAGATAAAATATTCGATCCTTTTTATACCGCCTTTCCGGAGGGAAAAGGAACGGGTTTGGGACTTTCCGTATGCTATTCTATCGTGAAGCACTACTCCGGAAACATTGAGGTGGATAGCGTTGCGGGGAAAGGAAGTACTTTTACCGTAAGGCTGCCTTTATTGTGATTGCCAATTGAAATCGTTCGATAAGAATTCAATGAGAAAGAAAGAAGAGGCGGCTCTCATCGTGGATGACGAACCGGATATGTGCTGGGCATTGGAACGTATAATGAAAAAAAACGGGGTTCTCTCAAAAAAGGCGTCAAGCGGCCGGGAGGCGCTCGCATTGGTTGGGTCCAGCCGTTTCCGATTGGCCTTACTGGATGCCAAGCTGCCGGACATGGACGGGCTCGTACTTGCCGGAAAGATTCGAAAATTTGATCCTTCCATTCGCATAATCATGATTTCCGGTTACTTTTACAAGAACGATGTGGCGATACAGCGCGCCCTGTCAGAGGGATTAATCCATGGTTTCGTCAGCAAGCCTTTCAATAATAGTGAGATCCTGAAGATTATCGAAATCACATGCCCCGCCTGATCGTCTCCATCTAAAAGACGGAATGGTTTCCACTAAAGTATGGAATAAATTCCATAGCGTTAATTCCATGATCTCCCTTTTTTTACGGTTAGTCTACCCAGCCTGGCTTCCTTTTGTCATAAAATTTCTTAAGAAACAGGGCAATAGACACAAAAAAATTTTCTCCCTGGAAACTGGCATGAAGGTTGCACTTTACAAAATAAGACATCACGGTTTCAATGCCGGTGATGGTCATAAAAAAAATTGAAAGGAGGTGATTTTTCATGGCAAGAGTTCAGAAATCTACGGATTCTTCGAGTCTGGCAGAGGTAGTGGATCGTATTTTGGACAAGGGTATCGTTATCGATGCATGGGCCAAGGTATCCCTGGTAGGGATTGAACTGCTCTCCGTCGAAGCCAGGGTGGTGATCGCTTCGGTCGAAACCTACCTGAAGTATGCCGAGGCCATTGGCCTGACAGCCAGCGCCGCAGCTCCCGCCTGAGGCCAAGGGTCTTTGGTTTAAGGTATCCTTTTGCCGGGAGGGGGCTTATCGGGGCCTCTCCCGGCAAACATAAATTCAAACATTAAAAAGGAGAAACGAAATGAGTTGGGCAGATGATTTGGTGCGGCTTAGTGATGAGATGAAAACTTCAGACATGGAGCGGGCCGCGTTCGTAGAAAATGTGAAAAGCAATGTAAACGATATGCTCCCCCGTTTCCGTAAGGCCCATGCTGAGATGGCCAAGGGGTTTCGGGAAACTCTGGCTTCGAATGAGGCCAATAGGAAAGATGAGGCGGAGAAGGCGCGTGTGGAACGTGGCGCTTTCGTATCCGGCCTAAAGAAAACAATGGCCGAATTGCGGAAGCGATTTGCCGAGGAGAACGCGGCGGCCCATAGGGCCTGGTCTGGACCCGCGCCGGCTAACTTTTAGGCTATGTTAGAAGCGAAAACCCTGCCATAGCGTAGCGCTGCCGCAACCAAAAAAAATGGAAAATAACATTATTAATAAGGTAAAGAGATGAATCAGATATCCTCGACCAAAGAGAGAAAAAAGGTGAAGGTTACCTGCTCCTTCTGTAAGGGCAAGGGGAAAGATCCTTTTGAAGTTATGTCTACTCTTTCAAAATGCTGCGTTTGTGGAGGGAGAGGCGTCGTTGAGGTGCCTGCGCCCTATCAGCCCTGTGCGCACTGTCGGGGAACTGGCGCCATCCAAACCCTCACCTGCACGGTTTGCGGAGGCAAAGGTTTTGTACCCTCGCCGGACGTCCCAACCATTAATTGCCCGGAATGTAAGGGCACGGGAGACGACGCCTCGGCGCCGGCCATGGCCTGTCTCAGGTGCAGCGGCCGGGGGTGGGTAGCCGGGGATTGATACCTATGGGATCAGATAAGGGTTACTAATGGGTGCATGAAATAGTTTACTTTTTCCTATTATGGGGATTGCTCTCCGGCTGTCATTGCGAGGCGCCCTTCAGGCCGCTGTAGCAATCTCAAAAAAAGAAAAAGAGAGATAGCTGCGATCGCTTGGGGCTCCCTCGCGATGACAAAGTAATCAAATCAATAATGAAATAAGTTATGAGGAGGAGGCATTATGAATGGCGAAGATTTAAGAAGGGCGCCCGTGTCCACGGTAAGTGTTCAGACCGAAGGCGATAATATCATCCCGGAGCCCGGTGAGGAGTTTGTCTCCACACCTTATGTCCAGGATTTGGCGGAACGTTCCCTCGCCTATCTGGAGGTAGGGTATCCGGTCCACTTCTCCGGCCCCGCGGGAACGGGGAAGACTACCCTGGCCTTCCATGTCGCTGAAAAACTGGACCGCCCGGTTATGCTCATCCACGGGGATGACGAGTTCGGAAGTTCGGACCTGGTGGGACGAGACTCGGGTTATCGCAAGTCCAGGCTGGTCGATAATTTTATCCATTCCGTTCTGAAGACGGAAGAGGAGATGAAAAGTCTGTGGGTAGACAACAGGCTCACCACGGCCTGCAAGAATGGGTACACCCTTATCTACGATGAGTTCACCAGGTCAAAACCGGAGGCAAATAACGTACTCTTGAGCGTCCTGGAGGAGAAGATCCTCAACCTGCCAAAGCTGAACAGGAATGGAGACGGCTACCTCGAAGTGAGTCCGGATTTCCGGGCCATCTTCACCTCTAACCCGGAGGAGTACGCAGGCACCCACAAGACCCAGGACGCCCTTAGGGACAGACTGATCTCAGTCAACACCAGCCATTATGATCGTGAGACAGAGGTTCAGATCACCATGGCAAAGTCGGGCATCTTGAGGCCGGAGGCGGAGACGGTCGTGAATATTGTGAGGAAATTTCGAGGCACTGATGAAAACAACCACCGGCCTACAATCCGGGCCTGTATTGCCATCGCCAGGATCCTCGCCCATAAGGGGGGGCGTGCCCGATGGGACGACCCCGTCTTCCGGGGTATCTGCCGCGACGTCTTGGGTATTGATACGGCAAAGGCCGCCCACGGGGGACAGCCGGTTATAGCGCAGAAGGTGGATGAGGTGGTCCAAAAGGTCTGCGCGGGTGGAAGAAAAGATATTAAGGCTCATAATAGCGCCAAGGAAACCGTAATAAAGGAGTGAAACATATGGCTATCCCCATAAAAGGTCTGCCGGACCTTCGCACTCTCTCGGGAAGGGTTGATCAAACCTTTATCCCCCATAAGGCATATATGAAGCTTGCATGCCTCGAAATGGAGATATCAAGGCGGGGAAAGGAACGGGAGAGCGCCATGCATCGGGTAAAAAATATCGATGACCGCTTTAAGGAAATAGAGTCGGAAAAAAACGCGCTCTTGCTGGACTTTGTTGAGGGAAAGAATGGCGAGCCACTCGTTAATACACCGGGTATGGAGCCAAAGCCCGCGCCTCGCAGGGGCGCGAAAGGTCTTAAGCTCAGATATTAAAAGAGAAGGATTAAAGATGCTTACCCTGAAAAATTCAAATCAGATTCGCACCATACAAAATATCAAGAGTTTTCGCTCGTGCTCGCACGCCACAGGGGTTTCGATGACCCGTCCGGAGCGAGCCAGGATAGCGCTCGAAAAAGAGAAACTGGATCTCAGGCAGGCGCGGCGCCTCTGGCGCAACGAACAGTGGAGCAAAAACTTTGGGCATTCAGCCGGACCATTGCGTGCACTTCCGCCCTCGGCGCGTCATGGACAAACGAAAGCGAGGTAACAAATGTCTTAAATAGAAAATTAAAAACAAGCAATTAATAATTAAATCAAAAAGAATTACCGGCTAATAGACACTGCCGCTTGTTACGGGTTACGGGATAAAACCTAACCAAAGATATTTGAAATTTTTACCACGAAGGCACAAAGACACAAAAAAACAAAAAACTTTCTAAACCACGAATTCCACTAATTTCTTGAATTATTTTTTGTGAAATGGTTTCTATTTTTAATTCGTATAATTAGTGTAATTCGTGGTCTCGGCTTTTAATTTATAAAGATTTAATTGAATTGTGAGAGATAAATTCTCAAAATTACGGTGTAAGTAACTAACGCGCAACACTCAACCCGTAACTCGCAACTTTTTGACCGACAATAATTTTCCCGGTAAATTTAGCTATATTAATCAAAAATGATTTTACTTTTTCATTTCCTGTTTTTAATTTTCTATTTATAAGGTGATGACATGGCGGGAATCCTGGATAAAATTAAAATGTCAGAGATTGTAGCGTCCCCGAGCGGTCCTGAAACGAAACGGGACCTGCCATCCCTTGAGGATGCCAGGCATTCCGTGATCAAGTTCCTGAAGGACACTCTGCCGGAGGTTAAACAGGTAAACGTTTCAAAGCTGGCCCCTATAGACATTGAGAAGGGAACATGGGAATCCGAAGCGGATGTTTATTTGCCTAACGCGGCCATAAAGGCTTTAGGATTGCCCACGCAAAAAGATGTGCTGGATTGCCGGGCGTATTTGCTCAGGTTGGATAGCCGGCTTAAAGTCACGGCCTTTGGGCTCAGGGACTCGGTTGGAGAATAAAAATTCTTTGGCATAAATATACTCCTTTTGGATTGAATATTGATGATTGAATATTTGTGGTAAGTTTTTTCTTTTTTATATAAAAAAATAATACCTACAATTTTCAATCTACAATTCGGGATCAGGGATCAGGAGAGCTAAGTGGATTTACAAAGTTATCAGGATTTGGAAGTTTGGCGGAAAACGATTAACTTAGTAGTCTTATTCCATCAGATAACGAAGTCTTTTCCCCGTAATGAGATTTATAGTAAGAAGTTTCTCCACTATATGTCCATAGCCTATGGTTCTCTTGCCGAATTGGAAACTCTTATTCAGGATGAGACAAAATTAAAACAACTGGCGGATAAAACCGCTGAAATTGGCCGGATGATTAATAATTTGAGAAGATCGATAAAGGAAAAACTGGCTCCCGATCGCCGGAGCCCGTGAACTATTAAAAAAATTTCAAATATCTTTGGCTATATTTTATTGATTTTTTTCACTGAAAGGAGAACAGGACATGAAAATCAATTGTCTTACGTGTGGACATAAGATTGACGTTGGCGACTCCTATGACGACTATGAAGGGCATATAAAGTGCTACGTTTGCGAGTCGCTCCTCGATATCAAGTCCCAGGAGGCCGAACTCAAATCAGTCAAATTCGTAAAGAGCGAGCCGATCCAGCCTTCGAGCGTGCTGGGTAACTGAAGGGGGGTGAATAAGAAACATGTCCAGGCAAGAAGAAGAGACCAGGACCGGAAGGTACATGTATGCCGTCGTGGCCGGCTCCGGGTATCGAAATTATAACTTTTCCGGCATTGACGGAGGGGCTGTGTACACAATCTGCAATGGGCAATCGGCGGCCGTGGTCAGCGATGTTCCAAACGAAAAAATCCGACCGGTACGCCGCCGCCTCGCCGCTCACCAGGAAGTCCTCAAGAGGCTCATGGAAGAAAGCACGGCGCTGCCTACGGCCTTTGGTATCATTGCGGATGGTCCCCAGGCAGTACGGGAAATACTCTCACGCCACCGGGAGGCCATAGGCGAACAACTCCGTCGCGTGGATGGAAAGGAAGAGTGGGGCTTACGCGTTACATGGGATGTGCCTGACATCTTTAAATACTTCGTCAATACCCATCCGGAATTGAGGGCCGCTAGAGACCGCCACTGCGGGCCTGGCCGGGAAGAGAAAATCGAACTGGGGAAGCGGTTTGAGCGCGTCCTCAATGAGGACCGGGATGATTATACCGAAAAAGTGGAAGAGGCCTTGTCCCGGTATTGTTTTGAGATCAAAAGAAATAAGTGCCGTAATGAACAGGAAGCGATGAACCTGGCATGTCTCGTGGGACGCGAGGCCAGGGATGAATTCGAAACCGGCGTATCCGAAGCGGCCAGGATGTTCGATGACAACTTCACATTCGATTATAAGGGACCATGGGTCCCCCATAACTTTGTTGATATAGATTTAAGCCTTTGATCCGATAAAATATGCTTATCCTTGACGATATCCTGCTCTTTCCCCTCCGCGGTATCCTTTGGGCTTTCCGTGAAGTGCACAACGCTGCCCGGCAGGAACAGGAAAACGAGGCGGAGTCCATCACCGCTGAACTGAGCGAACTTTATATGATGTTGGAAACCGGGAGGACCACCGAGGCCGAATTTGACGCCCGGGAAAAAGAGCTTCTGGACCGGCTCGATGAAATAAATGAACGTGAAATAGATCTCGAAGAAAAAGAAGAAGACGAAAAAGAAGGGGAGGATATGGAAGAGGACCTGGAATGGGAGCGCCGTCGTTTTTACACGACCAGGGCTTGAAACTGTTGTTTTTTGGCGGAAAAGGCGGGGTTGGGAAAACTACCTGTGCAACGGCAACCGCTTTGAGACTGGCCGGATCGAATACAAGGGCGCCTTTTCTCCTTGTGTCAACGGACCCGGCCCACTCCCTTATGGACAGTATGGCCGGATTTCCTCCCCCCGGCAACCTGGAAATCCTGGAGTTGAATGCCGGGGAGCGTCTCGCGGCCTTTAAAAAGAAACACAATCGGAAATTGCGGGAGATTGCGGCGCGCGGAACATTTCTTGACAACGACGACATAAACCAATTTTTGGAGCTTTCCATGCCTGGAACGGATGAGCTGATGGCCTTTCTTGAAATAACCGGGTGGGTGGAGGATCAACGTTACGATTGTATTATCGTGGATACCGCGCCCACGGGCCATACGCTTCGGCTATTGGCCCTACCGGACCTTATCCGGAAATGGCTTGAGGCGCTGGATGCGTTGTTGGCCAAACACCGCTACATGAAGAAGCTATTTAGCGGGTCCTATTGCCGTGACGAACTCGACGCTTTCCTTACCGGGTTTTCCGATTCACTAAAACAAATGATAGAACTGCTGCGGGACCCATATCGTTGCCGCTTTGTTCCCGCTTTACTGGCCGAGGAGTTGAGCATTCGTGAGACTATCAAGCTAATAGCCGAACTGGAGCGGATGAAAATATCAGTCACCGATATCGTGGTTAACAGGCTCTATCCTGAAAACGCCTGTCCGGTTTGCACGGATGCGCGGAAGGTTCAGATGGGGCAGTTGGAAAATCTTTTTAATAATAGCACCTTATCCAGGCGCGCTATTTGGGGCGCTCCGATTTATCCGGAAGAAGTTTGCGGCCCGGGACTGCTTGACGCGTTCCTGGAAGGCGTAACGGAAATCACAGGAGTGGAGCCAATCTCCCGCGAAGAAAGACCAGGGCCTTATCCTATAGTTGAAGCGCCCCCGGATTGTCCCTCGCCCGCGACAACCCTCCTGGTTTTTGCCGGCAAGGGCGGGGTGGGAAAAACCACAATGGCATGCGCAACGGCCCTGCGCCTGGCTCAGGAACTGGCGGGCACGGAGATATTTCTCTTCTCCACTGACCCGGCGCACTCATTAGCGGACTGTCTCGATACTAAGATTGGGCGAAAACCCACAAGGCTATTTAACGGGCTCACCGCCATGGAGATCGATGCCCAGGCGGAATTCGAGTCCCTGAAAACCCGGTATTCAGAGGAGTTGGAGAAATTTTTGGAAACCATCGCCTCCAACCTTGACCTGACATTTGACCGGGAAGTGATGGAGAGGATCCTGGACCTGGCGCCTCCCGGCCTTGACGAGGTAATGGCTTTAACCAAGGCTATGGAGTTTTTGGGAAGAGGGGACTACGATATCTTAATCCTTGACTCGGCGCCTACAGGCCACCTGGTCCGGCTGCTTGAAATGCCTGAACTGATCGACCGGTGGCTTAAGGTTTTTTTTAACCTCTTCTTGAAATATAAGCGGGTATTCCGGCTGCCAGGAATCTCCAAACGGCTGGTGCAAATGTCCAAAGATCTAAAGCGTCTTAGGAGCCTGTTGAAAGACCCGAACCGGTCCGCAGTATATGCCGTTACCATTCCTACGGAGATGGCGTTCCAGGAGTCTAAAGACCTGGTGGCCGCGTGTGCGCGGATGGGAGTCAATGTGCCGGTGATTTTTCAAAACCTTGCCACGCCTGAAAGCGATTGTCCCTTGTGCTCCGCCCTGTTTCAGAGGGAGTCCCAAGTCGGAGTCAAGTTTCTAAAGGCATTTCCGGACAGGCATCAAACCCTTGTTTACCGCCTGGCTGAACCGCGCGGCATGGAGAGACTGAGGGGCCTGGGCGATGTTTTATACCGCCCTATAGCGCACGCGGCCTCCGGCCTCAACCGAAAGTAGGCAGTAAGCAGTAGGCAGGGGTGGCATGGACAAACTTGTTTGTCCATGCGAAAGCAGTTGATCTAAAATTCAAACATGTGGCCAATGAAAACAGAAAGGGCAGATATGTCGGGACATTCCAAGGCAGAACGGGAAACAATGTTTGATCCTTCACCGGACCATAACGAACATGTCTCTCTATGCGAGGCGCTTGACCGTGTTCTTAACAAGGGCGCTGTGGTAACCGGAGAAGTGACGATTGCGGTTGCCGACATTGACCTTATATACCTGGGACTTCAAATCGTGCTCACTTCCGTGGAAACAGGGCGCGAAATAATGAGGAATAATGAATCAATCCGAACAAATTAAGGTGGAGTCAGAGGCAATAAATGACTTTGCCAGGGTGATGCAAGCAGGGCCATCTCCCATCTCCAAGTCGTCTGAAGGAGATCCCCCCCGCCGGGCGCGCTTGAACCTTGATCAGAATAAAGTGAAGAACAGCCTTGGACAGTTAGTCCTCACTCTTGTAAAGCTTCTTCACGAACTTCTGGAGCGTCAGGCCGTCCGGCGGATTGATGCGGGGTCTCTCAGCGATGAAGAGATTGAGAGGCTCGGAGTAACCTTAATGCGGCAAACCGAGGAGATCGAGAGGCTCAGGAAGGAGTTTGGTTTGGAAGAAGAGGATCTCAATATAGACCTCGGCCCTTTAGGAAAATTGTTATAAGGAGGAACTATTATGACTATTCAGCGCACCCCTCAGCATTCAATGGAAAGCTGCACCCTTGCGGACTTGCTTGAGCGCATTTTGGACAAAGGTGTTGTCATTGCCGGCGACATAAAGATCAATCTGGTGGATGTGGAACTGCTGAGCATCCAGATTCGTCTGGTCATTTGCTCCGTGGATAAGGCCAAGGAGATGGGCATGGATTGGTGGGTCAACAACCCTGCCTTTACCAGGTCCGGTAATAACGAACAGTTTGCGGGCGCCTTTGCCAAAATCGAGGAGAGGTTGGAAAGGCTGGAAAGGCCGGAGGAGGCAAAGTAATAACCCGAAAAGGAAACCTTCATGGCCGAGGAAAGAAAATACATATATTCAATTATTAAGAATTCGGAAGCGACGTCAGGCCCAAGTATTGCGCCTTTTGCCCCGAGCATACGCGGTATTAATGGTCGTGGTTTAGTCCTTGTTGCTTATAAGGATTTAGCGGCGGTAATGAGCAATATCCATGCTATTAATTTCGATCAGCTCAACGAGCAAGAGCTTACACAATTAGTCGCTATTCACAGGGCAGTCA
>JAJDAS010000119.1 GCA_029261755.1 Nitrospinia bacterium | reverse complement strand
AAAACCTCAAAAAAGCAAATTCCTATCAAGCAGGTTATTTCCGGGAACGATGCCATCGGCATGGGCGCTCTGGCTGCCGGGCTGGAATTCTTCTCCCTTTATCCCATCACTCCCGCCACGGAAGTGGTCATCTTCTTATCCAAGCATCTTCCAAAGCTCGGGGGAAGGCTTATCCAGGCAGAGGACGAAATCGTCAAGAAGGCAAGCAAGTTCTCCGAAGCCGGTTTTGGTGGAGTGGTGGACTTGTACAGGCCTTAAAGACCGAGGGACGGGGAAAAGACCGAGGGACGTGGGACGAGCGCTTCGCGTTGACGTGGGACGGGAAAACCGAGGGACTGAAAAAACCGTGGGACGTGGGATGAGCGCTTCGCGCAGACGTGGGACGGGAAAACCTTTGAACCTTTGGACCTGCAAACCTGGAGGGTTGCCTAAACAGCGCCTTCCTGGGTGGTCTTGATGGATTCAACCACCCTTAGTTCGCTTTCGGCCAGTTTGTCCATACCTTTTTTCTTGTAGAGTTCGGCGAGATATCCGTGGGTACTGGCGTTATTGGGAGAAAGCTTGAGGGCTTCCTGGAATTGGGTAATTGCCTTATCTACATCGTTACACTTCATATAGACCAGGCCCTTTCCGGTATAACCTACATCTTTTTTAGGCGCTAATTTAATGGCGTGGTCGCAATATCCGATGGCCTGTTCGGCCTTTTTTTGACGGGTGTAGACCATGGCCAGCTGTACATAAGCCTCCGGGTAGTTTGCATTGCACCGGATGGACCGAAGGAAAGCGTCTTCGGCGTCTTCCAGCTTGTTGTTTTTGGCCAGAAAGTCTCCCAAATCTGCGTATAACTGATACTCCTTAGGATTACCCTTACTTTTTTCCAAAGCGCTGAGTTGCTTAGCCAGCGCCAATTCCCACTCCGCTTTCTTTTTACCGTTGGGGTCCATCTTGTAGATCAAGCCCATATAACTGTGGGCGTGGGCATCGTACTTGTTGAGCTTTATTGATTTTTGAAAATTATCCTTTGATTCGGAGTAGTTGCCCTCCTCGAATTTGAGGACCCCCATTCCCGTTAATGCCTTGGCACATTTATCGCTTAATTTGAGGGCTTCCTTGAATTCTGATTCTGCGGAAGCGGTTTTTTTACATTTAAGAAAAACATTTCCAAGATCCGCGTGGGAATCCGGGTTGCTGGTGGATTTTGCAGTTTTAGCAATCTGCTCGGCTATTTTCTGGTATTCCACATGTTTGACTCTCCTTCCCTGGATTCGGTAAACCTCTGCTAATCCTTGATAAGCCTCCACGCAATAGGGGTTGAGTTCTATGGCCTTTTCATATTCTACTATCGCTTCTTTGAATTTCTTCCCAAGTTGGTTGGCCTTCCCTTTCAGACAACGGACCTGATCATTTTTGGGGTCTAGGGCAAGGACCCTTTGGATATATCCCTGGCTAAGGGAAAACAGTCTTTTGTTTTGAAACGCTCTGGCTAGTCTGCAAAGAGCTTGCACATCCTTTTGGTTGGCTGCGACTTTTTTAAGGTCGTCCGCGATGACAAAGGAGACGTCGGCATCCTGGATCATTCCCCTTTTATACATGGATTGCCCGAGGGCGTCGTGGTATTTTTCATTCGTGGGTTTGAGTTTGAGGGCCTCCTTGAAGTCGTAGGTAGCCTTCAAAAAGTCGCTCTTGGCCATATGCTGCATACCGCTATTGTGAAAAGCAACGTCTTTTTCAATAAATAAATTTGTGATGAAATCAAAAAAACCCATGGAACCTTTTTTTCTCCAACGTTTTTCAAGTTAAAAACTTTTTATTTTACTGTGCTACAGCCCTTGAAACTTTACTTTTTTAGCACAGTTTTCTTTCGCACGGACAAACAAGTTTGTCCATGCCACCCTGCTTACTGCTTACTCCCTACTGTCTACTCTTTGCCGCGCTGTGTTCTTATTGTACCGGCTGTTCTTTTTTAACCACCGGACTTTCTTTCTCCTCCTGTTCAGGGGTTTGCTCTTCTTCCTCCGAAGGTTTGGAAGGGGCAGGCTCCGGCATCTCCACCCTGGCAAAGAAAATAGATTTCATATTCACCAGGACGAGGTATTTTGGCTGTAAATCCTCCGGAACACGATTTTGCAAAAGGAAAATCCACTTTACCTTCTTACCGGGTTTATGAAACCTTCCTGCCCCGCACATTGCGCTCTTATGGGGATAATTCACGAGCACAAAATTTATTTTCTTGCCGGTGTCGTCCTCCTCATACTGGTAAACCCAGCCAAAGATATTGCTGATGGATCTTCCGGTGTTGTTGATGATCTTGAAGGCAACGTGCTTTCTATCCGGCAGCAGTACGTGTTTGTCCGATATTGAGATGAGTCCATAATTGGTGAACTTTCCATCTTTCTCTCCCTCTTCTGCTACTGGTTCCTCCTTTTCTCCCTCCTTGGCCAATAAAGGAGACGCCATAACAAGCCAAGCAATGAGAAATGCAATAAAAGGCAGACAAAATGGCCGGACCAACTTTAACGGAACCATCAATTTTTCTTTGTAATGGGAAAAGTTCTCCGTCGATAATATACCATATCAAACCCAAGGTTTCACATATTTCCGTAATGATCTGAATTTATGTTCTGGATTTATCGGATCGAAATAGTAATGATAACCTGTGTCCCATCCGGCGGCAAGAGATTTTCCTTTGCCGAAAAATGAGTGGCTCCGAAAACGTAGTCGTTGGCAGTGTAAGCGGCGTTGCTGATTCTCCCTGCCGGGCAGCTATACATGCAAACAATGCAGCCCGATTCCCAATGGCCAGCCGTTTCCTTGTTCCCCCCAAACCTGAATGAAAAGCCCTTTTCTCCGGGGTCTTCCATCAATTCAGAGAGCAAATAAGTCCGGGGCGCCCCTTCCCAATCGACCGAAATCTCAATGGAGGCTCCCGCAACTTTTTTATTCGGCTCCGGATGATGGTTTTGGCCGCGCTTCTCCCAGGTATCCACAGAAAGGTTGTTACCCGGAGTTGCTCCCAAACGGACCAGGGCATCGTACACCAAGTGATCCTTGGCATGGGAAACGAATAAAACTTCCGACCTGTTTACCGCCCCTCCTTCCCAAACCACCGCATGCCAGTTTTTGGTACTTTTGAAAGATATCAAAGGCTTCCGATTAAATTCCTTGCCCTGAACATATCCGGCGATGAGAATCTCTTTGCTTCTTTCTTTTACCAGGATGGGATTCTCTATAGTGGGCTTTTCTCCGTAGGCCACTCCGGGGAAGCAGGACCATGTGGATAAAAGAATTAAAATAAGGAATGGGGAAAACTCACCTCTGAACGTCGAACATCGAACGCCCAACATCGAACGTCGAAGAAGGTTGAAATATTTAAAAAAAAACATTCTCTTACACCATTCCAAACATTAAAAAAGGTCGCGAAATAAGGCATCTTCCAGCACCTCTATTTTGATCTTTAAAACCCATAAAGGACGCGAGAATTGGTAACGGCCTTCCAACTTCACCCAATCCTTTTCCGTGGTGGCCAGGAGATCTGCTCCCAATCCTTCCCCGTGATCTTCCAGAAAGATTCCGTCTTCTCGTGAATAGTTATGGTGGTCCGGGTAAGGTATGAGAGAAACCACATGGGCATTTAGGGTATTGAGATGATTTTGAAAGGACCGGGGTTTGGCGATTCCGCAGAAGACCAACACCTTTTTCCCTTCAACTTCCCGGAGGCCGTGTTCCTTTCCCGACCCGGTATCCAGCCAAGCCAGTGGGGTATGCCTGGACCGGAACACCTTTTTTGAAAACTGTTCCTGAAGCCTTTCAGCCAATTGCCGGTTATGCAGATTATCTTCCCAATGGGTCAGAAGGAAGGCGTCTGCCCGGTCCAAATGGGAAACCGGCTCTCTTAACACTCCCGATGGAAAGCAGTAATCTTCAAAAACAGTTCGGGCATCGCAATCGATGAGACAAAGATTGACATCCCTCTCCAGGCGCAGATGCTGATAACCGTCATCGAGAATTAACGCCTCGCAGGAAAATCTATCCATGGCCTCCTTCCCCGAAGCCACTCTGTCCTTCCCCACTATTACTACCGCTCCCTTCAGGTTTTTCGCCAGTAGGTAAGGCTCGTCTCCCGCGACTTCCGATCCGGCCAATAGGGTGTCTCCATCCGAGACCACAACGGGGGATGTGGTTTTCCTCTTGTTTCCATAACCTCTGCTGAGGATCGCGGGCTTCAATCCTTTTTCCAGCAAAATTTCCGCAATCAATGCCACGGTTGGGGTTTTTCCACTCCCCCCCATGGTTAGATTGCCAACGCTTATGACCCTGGCTCCCAGCTTCTCTTTTTGAAATACCCCAAGTTGGTAAAGGACGACCCTTACCTGCTGAATCATTTGGTAAAGCAAGGACAAGGGGATAAGAAAGAGGCGGAGGCATTGAAGCGGGAAAGGAGGGTTGCGGCTGGTCCAGGCTTGAAAGAGTCTATGGAGTTGTTTATTCGGCATTAAACCTTAGGGCTTATATCTCATATTCGTCTTTTTCTTTGGCGAGGAATATTTCCATGGATTCGTTGTTCAGTTCCTTGTTTTTCTGAATGCCGGACTCCAACAATTCGTCCAATTGGTCATCGTTACGCATGGGTTCATGGTGGAAGAGCACCAATTTTTTAGCATTGGCTTTGTTCGCCAGGGTAACCGCATGAGACACGGAAGAATGTCCCCAGCCCACCTTTGTGGAAAATTCCTCGTCGGTGTACTGGGAGTCGGCTATCAGCAGATCGGCGTCCCGCGCAAATTCCACCAGCAAATTGTTAAGCTCTTCGACGAAATCGTCCAGCTCTTCCTCTCCAGAATCTTCTCCCTCTACCTGGAAATTGCTACGTGGTTCGTTGTCTCCGGTATACACAAAAGTCTTGCCCCCCTCGGTAAAACGGTATCCGAAGGTGGTGATGGGGTGATTCATGTGATGCGTTTGGATATCGTAACCGCCGATGGACAAATTTTGCCCTATTTTCAAATCGGTATAAGTGATGTTGGCCGATAACTGGGCTTCACTCACGGGGAAATAGGCGTAGTCCATTTGCCCCATCATAATCTCCGACAGCTTTTTTTCGTAATGAACCGGCCCATAGATCGTAATGTCAAAGCCGGGAACAAAAAACGGCACAAAAAAGGGCAGGCCATGGATATGGTCCCAGTGGGTATGGGAAAGAAGGATGTGTATTTTGGGCTGCTTTTTGGTTGCCATTATGGCAAGGCCAAGCTCACGTATCCCCGTTCCGGCCTCCAGGATGATGCAGTCATCCGGCTTATCATCATTAATGACCTGAATGCATGGCGTGTTACCGCCATATCTCACTGTGTTGGGTCCGGGAGCCGGTATGGAGCCTCGGACTCCCCAAAATTTGATTTTCATGTCAATTTCCGAGTTTCAGGAAAACTTTTGCCAGTTCTATCTCTTCTTCCAGAGGCGCCAATGCCAGTTCCAGATCAACATCCGTCATCTCCATGGCTTCAAGAACTTCTTCGGTAAACTCCACATTTCTGGAAGGAACGATGCCGAAATCCTTCCGATTGCAGTCGATATTGGCCAAATGGACCGCTATCTTGATGCTGAAATCCGTTCCGGTGATAGTCGGATTATGATGTCCGGTGATACTTTCTTTCAGAGGCTCCGGGAGTTTCCATTTGTCTGCGATCAACCCTCCAATTTTGGTATGAGTAGTGCCGAGGATTTCCTCTTCAATTTCCGCCTCATCCCTTTCCGGCTCATCCTCCATTACCTTTAATACTTTATCGTATGCTTCATGGTCAAATTGGACTAATGGCATTTTCCCAATGTCGTGGAGAAGTCCTGCGATAAAATATTCCTCCAATTGCATTTTACTAACCCCTTGAGACTTAGCCAGCAGCTTGCTGCCCACGCCGCACCCCAGGCAATGCTCCCAAAAGAGGTTCATATTGAAAGCTCCCAGCTTGCCTTTTTGCTTGAAGGCGCCAAGCACCGCCGTACTGAGAGCCAGGTTTTTGATAGTGTTGATCCCCAACAAGATCACAGCTCTGCCGAGGGAAACCACCTTTTGCGGCATTCCGTAATAGACCGAGTTTATCAGTTTCAGTACTTTTCCGGTGAGAACGGGATCCATTTTGATAACCTGGACCAACTCGTTGGCGGACGCATTCATGTTGTTGGCAACCTGGATAATCTTGGTGGCGGTGGGGGAAAGACTGGGGACGTTGTCCACACAGTCCATGATTTTATCTTGATCCACGAAATTGACCTCTCAAACTATGGATTATTTAAAGAAAATCGGTGATTCAGAATATGTAAATCCAGGCTCATTGTCAAGCTTTTCAGGCATCAAATCGTCTTAAAAGGACACCACTAGCTGGCTCCATAGTCCCGAAGGGCTGTGGAGCCAAAATGTCAGGCCACGTATTAACTATAGTAGTCTATATCCACTTTCCCGAAGTCCACGAAGTATCTCCTTGTTATGTTCTTCTCCATGGGTTTCCAAAGTCACGTTGGCGCCGGTGGCGCCTAACTCCACTTGGGTTGATATCCGGTCATGCGTAATTTCCAGGATATTGGCCTTCATTCTGCCCAAAAGTCCGGCCAGTTCCCCCAAGGCTCCGGGGGTGTCGGGGATTTCCGTTTTCAAACGCAACATTCTTCCGGTTTTCATGAGACCCTTTTCGATGATTCGCTCCAGGAGGTTGACGTCGATGTTGCCTCCCGATAGGACCAAAGCCACCTTTTTCCCTGGCCGGGTGATCTTCTTGGCCAAAAGGGCTGCCAGGGGCGTCGCGCCCGCTCCTTCCACGATGATCTTTTTCCGTTCCATGAGGAGCAAAATGGAGAAGGCAATTTCATCGTCGGAGACGGTAACCATCTCATCTACTACCTCTTTGATAATGGGAAAGGTGATGCTTCCCGGTCTTTTGATGGCAATACCGTCCGCAATGGTCTTTTCCGGCCTGCTTTCCACGATTTCCCCTCTTTGGAAAGACTGGTAGATGGAGGAGATATGCTCCGACTGCACCCCGATGACTTTCACATGGGGGTTCATGGATTTCAGGGCAATGGCGATCCCCGAAATCAGCCCCCCTCCGCCCACGGGGACGATGGCCATTTCCAGGTCAGGCAGGGATTCCATAATCTCCAGCGCCATGGTGCCATGGCCAGCGATCAAGGTTTCATCATTATAGGTTTCTATGAGAGTGGCCCCTCTTTCCTTTTCGATCTCTCTTGCCTTGGCATAGGCGTCTTCAAAGCTGGAGCCTTTCAAAATCAGTTCCGCGCCATACCCCACCACCGCGCTCTGTTTGGAAATCGGGGCATGCTCTGGCATGACCACAGTGGCGTGGACTCCGAACTTATCCGCCGCCAGGGCCACACCCTGGGCATGGTTTCCGGCGGAAGCGGCCACTACACCCCGTTTGCGGACATCTTCTGCCAGAGAGGATATCTTATTGAAGGCCCCCCTGATCTTGAAGGACCCTCCACGTTGCAGGTTTTCCAGCTTCAAAAAGGTTTCCACCCCGGCCATATGGGAAAAGGTCCGGGAGCGGATGATGGGGGTGTTGTGCACCACGCCCTGGAGCCTTTTACGGGCCTGTTGGATATGGGATAGCTGTACCGGCAAATCTTTTAGGTTCATGTTTTGCGGTGAATCCTTCCTTAAATCTAACCAAAGATGTTTGAAATTTTAAAAAACATTTTAACCGCAAATGAACGCGAATTTACGCGAATAAAACCATAGAACCAATAAATACAAAATAGATTATTTTTTTTGTTTTTCTTTATTCGCGTAAATTCGCGTTCATTTGCGGTTTTGTTTTTAGGGTTCGTTGTTGAAAATCCTTCTCTATGACGGAAATTTGACTGAAGGGGCAAATTTTGCCTCTAATCCTCTAATACAAGAATTGTTCCTTATCAAAAACTTGACGCAAATAAATTGGGAAATGCTGTAAAAATAGATACTTACGAAGTTAGCCCTTAATGCCGATCTCCTTGGTATTCAAATTGCATAATGTTAATTGTAATAAGATTTTTGCCGATATTAACTTAAGGAGAAGAGTATGTCCATTCAAAAACTTCTATTTTCAGACCGGGCGCCTGCCATCCTGAAAAAGGGGTTGGACATTCAAATGAAGCGGAATAGTCTCATCGCATCTAACATCGCCAATGTGGATACGCCGGATTACAAAGCAAAAACCATCAATTTTGAAAAGACTTTCCAGGATGCGCTTGGGGGGGGAGACCAGTTGAAGATAAAAAAAACCCACTCCGGGCATATCGGCACCGGCATAGATACCTTAAAAGCCAAAGTACCAGATATAGAAGTGGAGCAAGACCCTGCCGGACCGGACGGAAATAACGTAAATATCGACAAAGAAATGATGAAGCTGGCAGATGTTCAGTTGGGTTATGACGCCTTAACCACTGCTCTGATTAAGAGGGGCAGCATCGTCAAGTACGCCATCACGGAAAGCAGATAAATGAAAGGTGGGGATGAAACCCCAATTCTTATCTTGACAATTTTAACATACTCTTTTATATTGATCTCAAAGAGGCATGTGCAAATCGTTTGTTTGAAAGGGTAGTCTCATGGGCGACATCGGTATTCAAAACGGTCTTAAGTCGGTTCTTGGTCCCAAAGTAGAGGGCAAGAGCGGCGATGGCCTTAAAATTGGCGAAGGGCAAGAGTCTTTTGGCAATGTGCTTGCCGACTCCTTGAAAGAGGTCAACAACTTACAATTGGAGGCGGACAAGGCCATTGAGGATTTCGCAACCGGCCAGACCAAAAACGTGCACGAAACCATGCTCGCCCTGGGCAAGGCAGACACCGCTTTCAAGATGACCATGCAGGTAAAGAACAAGATCGTGGAAGCCTATCAGGAAATCATCAGGATGCAGGTGTGAGAAGCATTGAATCATTTAGAGATGTGAACGGTTGAGTCTCTTCAAAGGTTTTCCACATCTTTCGCAAAACCACCACTAAAGAAATCCCTCCCCGCTGTCCCATTTCTTAAGCAAATCCGCGCTGTATCTGTACGTTCAAAGATAGTCCGCTCTCCAACCAAGCTAAAAACCAGCAAATTCCCGTAGATTAGGAGCTATAGAGGCTTGGAGTCCCTAAAGGCGGGACTACAAACTTTATTAACCCGTGAACGCATACGAAAATATTTGAGTCCTGACAATTTGACCAGGACGGTCAAACTGGACGAAAGCTTTTATCCGCCCGATGGGTTGTAGCCAGGACGGCCACAATCAAAAGATGAAATACTGCCAACTATATAATTCTTTCTCCAGCGCTAATTATTTTATTTATGAAAGGGTTGGAATCTTTTAGATCAGACATGGCGAAAGAGTGAGGTTCTATCCTTAAATCAACCTTTCTTCTAAGATGCATTAACTTTACATCCTCTTCAAAACCATCCAATTTCTCTTTGTTTAAAAATATTGCAAGATCAATATCACTATGCTCATTGATATTCCCTGTGGCGTAAGAACCAAAGAGATACAACCTCCCTATATCGATGCCGTTTTCCTGAACAACTTTTATGTACTTTTTAATTTTTTTTAAAATTAACTTTTTACTTTCTTTTTCAGCCATCGCCGAAACTCCTTAATTTTATTTACATAATCCTCTGTGAACTGTTTATTAGCTTTCTTATAAAATCTGCCTTTTAGTCAGGATACCTCGCTTTGATATTGAAAGTGGTAACTTCATCTAAGAAATTTCTTTGTTCCTCAGTTAATGGAAGCTTGGATTTCTCAGCTATTTGAAAAAGATCATGCGTAAAAGGAATATCAGCGCTGACATGTTTTACATAAATTGCCTTCAATAGTTTTTCTAAGACCAGATGCCTTAAAATAACGACCATCCATAGTGTCCATTTTTAAAAAGGCTCCTCATTGCTTTAAAATCTTTTTCAGATGAGGAAACCCAGTAATCAATGATTTCGTTTCTATCCATGGCTTTTTTATTATACCTAAATTGAGCGATTTTTTTTGTAGACAAAAAAAATGCTCAAAAACCAACTGTTTTTTCGAATAACTATAGACTATAGGGCCACTTGCTTGTTTTTTCTTTCGAGCAAATGCTTTGTTGCCAGTTTTTTTTATTACAA
>JAJDAS010000118.1 GCA_029261755.1 Nitrospinia bacterium | reverse complement strand
ATATTTGAAATTTTTAACCACAAAAAAATAAAGAACAAAAGCTTTCTTATCCACTAATTTCACAAATTACGGGCACTTCCAAGAACTCACTTTTTTAAAGAAACCTACCGCTAATTCCCCCTTAGTAAAGGGGGGTAGGGGGATGTAAAGGGAGTTTTTGGAAGTGCCCTTACGCTAATTACTAAATTTTTGTTCGTGAAATTCGCGGTTCTATACTAAAACCAATTTGATTTTTGGTTTTTAAAATCAAATTTTGGTAGCAGTTAATGCTTAGCAATTGGTTTAGCTAAATTTTCAATACCGAAAACCAATTGCGGTAGAGTATATTTAGGTGAAAGAAAGTTCAGGTATGCCAAAATTCAAAACCCTTTTCCCCGAAGCTAAAATCCTGGTCGTAGACGACGAACCCGAACTCTTGTTCAGCGTTTCCACGGCCCTGGAGAATGCCGGATTCCGCCATATCGTCACCCTTGCGGATAGTCGCAAAGCACTGGAAACCCTGGAAGGCGATGAATTCTCGTGCGTCTTGCTGGACCTCTGGATGCCCGACCTTTCGGGAAAGACTCTCCTCCCCCTCCTCGTGGAACGCTTTCCCAATGTCTCCGTGGTTGTGGTGACGGCGGACACCAATCTGGAAACCGCTGTTTCCTGCCTGCGGCAGGGGGCCTGCGATTACCTCACCAAACCCATTGATAAAACCCGCCTCCTTTCCACGGTGGAAAAGGCCATCCAGTCAAAAAAACTACATGATGAAAACCTGAACCTGAAGCGGGGACTTTTGGGGGTGGCCTTGCAACATTCCAAGGCATTTGAGGAGATCGTAACCGATCACCCTGCAATGAAGTCCCTTTTTGCTTACATGGAGGCCGTTGCGGGAAGTGTTAATCCAATTTTGATAACCGGAGAAAGCGGGACCGGCAAGGAGTTGGTGGCTGCCAGTCTGCATAAGCTGTCCGGCCGGTCCGGTGAATTTGTCACCATCAATGTGGCCGGGTTGGACGATGCCCTCTTTTCCGATACTTTGTTCGGCCATACCAAGGGCGCCTTCACCAGCGCCCACCAGGAAAGGGTAGGTCTGGTGGGAAAAGCGGAGGACGGGGTCCTCTTTCTGGATGAAATCGGCAGTCTGGAAATGGCCTCCCAGGTGAAATTGCTTCGTCTCATGCAGGAAAGAGAGTTCCATCCCCTGGGATCGGACAAAGTATGCCAAACCAACACCCGTTTCATTCTGGCCACCAACCTGGACCTGGAGAAGGCTGTTGAAGATGGTGTTTTCCGCGAGGATCTTTATTATCGCCTTAAGACCCATTCCATTCAAATTCCCCCTCTTAGAGAGCGTTTGAGCGATCTTCCGCACCTGTTAAAGCATTTTATTCATAAACACGCGAAATTAATGAATAAGCGCACCACCGGTTATCCTCCCCAGCTTCCGGAACTGATGAACCACTACCATTTTCCCGGCAATGTGAGGGAGTTGGAAAGCATAGTGGTGGATGCGGTGGCCCGCTCAAACAATAATATTATTCCCCTTGAACCCTTTATGAACGCAATGGATTATAAGCGGCCAAGCCCGGAGGAGATTAAAGTCTCTTTGGATAATACCTATGCCGGCCCGGAAGCGGTTCCCACGCTCAAGGAAATGGAAGCGGCCCACATCGATAATGTATTGCGACTCACCAATGACAATCTTACGGCAGCGGCCAAACTCCTCGGTATGAACTACACCTCCCTTTATCGCCGGTTGAAAAGGGCCGGGGCCGCGAAGAAAAAAAGTGCCTAACCTTCCGCAATGGGTATTTCAAGCATATGAACAAAATGCAATACTTGGATTTTTGCATACTCGCTTAAATTCCCGAAAAAAGACGGCAACACAAGATTCCCACCTCCCTTTGATGATTTATTATTGCATTTTGTTCAACCCCTGCCTATCCCCCATTTCCCTTGGTAAGTTATTAAAAACTCTTAAAAATCAATAGGTTAGCGCTCCCCCTGCCCTTTGGTACACCTATTGCTTTAATGATCAGTAACAATTTCACTCGAACTGGGCTTTTTGCCTCAAAACTTCTCCTTTAATATAAAAAAATGATTAAGCATATTCTACTGGTAGATGATGAAGAACCGATTCGTTTATCCATGAAAATGGGGCTCGAAGGGGATGGCTTAGAAATCACCGAGGCTTTGAACGGATGCGACGCATTGGACCTCATCAAAGCCAGGGAAGGCACCGAGGAAGAAATATCGCTGATAATCACGGATTTGCACATGCCGATTATGGGTGGGATGGAATTGATCGATGGCGCCCGAAAACTAGAACGAAGAATTCCTATCCTGGTAATTACAGGATTTGGGGACAAGGAAATATTGGTGCAGTTAATTCGCAAAGGAGTTGATGATTTCATTGACAAGCCTTTCAGGGTTAACGAGCTTAGGGAAAAGGTGGAAAGAATTCTTTTTAGAGAAGAAGAACTCCAGCAAAAGCAGAAAAACCTTACCCAAAAAGTAGAGGAAGATATGGAGGCCTTGCAGGAAGGGATTTCTCGTTATCGCCTGAGCTACGAAAAGTTATCCAAGCAGGTAACCTCTGCTAAAGACGCTTATAAAAACCTGATTACCCTGAAAGACGGGGGATACAAAGTAAAAATGGCCCACCGGGTAAAACCACTGGCCTTCCTTGGGGGAGACTTTTTTGACATCAGAGACACAGAAACAGGGTGCGACGTTTTCGTGGCGGATGTTTCGGGGCACGACATGGGAGCTTCCTACAATGCCGTATTGTTGAAAGCCTTTTTTGATGAAAATTGCCGTACCGGCAAAGATGGCGCTACCTTCTTTCGGATGTTGAACGAACAACTTCTGGAGAACAACCAGGTCGCCCGAATGGTCACCGGCGTATTCGCGCGTTTTAACCTGGAAGAAAACCATGCCGAGATAACCAGCGCCGCCCACCCCCCTGTTTGCATCGTTCGAAAAAAATACCCTGCTCTCCGACTTTGTGAGGGAAAAGGAGGACCGTTGGGTGTGGACCCGGACATGGAGTTTGAAGCCAATATTGTTGACTTTTCCGAAGGAGACCGTTTAGTCTTCTACACGGACGGCCTCCCCAGGGCGCAAAAATTTTGCAGAGAAACGGGCAAAAGGGTTGAGCTCACGGAAGCAGGCATTGATGAGATGATCTTGAAACATTCCAACGAGCCTCTTGAGGAAATGGTTGCTTCCATCTGGGACGATATCTTTGTGTGGTGCCGAAAAAAGCCAAATGACGACATGCTGTTGGTGGGAATAGAGGTTTGAACTTTATCAATTTTTTTTAAGGGCTATCAAAATGTTTAATTTTCAGGAAGATGACAACTCAGTGACAATGGCGATTTCTTCGGAAATGAAGATGACGGATAGGGTCGCCCGTGAAAG
>JAJDAS010000117.1 GCA_029261755.1 Nitrospinia bacterium | reverse complement strand
CATTACCAGGGAACAGCTTGAAAAGGCCTTGACGATCCAAAATAAAGGCCGCCTGTTGGGCAGCATCGCCACCGAGGTGGGAATGCTGTCACCGCAGGACGTTCTAAGAACCCAAGAATACCAAGAAACCCACGAGGTTCCCTTTGGAGAGGCAGCCATTTCCCTCGGGTTGATCACCAGCAGCCAATTGAAGTTCCTCTTGGATATTCGTCTCAGAAAAAAAACACGGATTGGTGACATATTGGTCCGGGAAGGTTCCATCGAAAAAGAAAAGCTATACGATGAGCTGATGAATTTCGAAAAGAGACGGCACCGCCTGAAAAAGATCTTGATTTGCGACACCTCGGAAATGCTCATCTCCCTCCTGAAAAAGAGACTGGAAAAGTATGGCTACCAAGTGGTGGGCAGCGAAAACCCTGAAATGATCATGGCAATGGTGAGGAAAGAGAAACCAAATCTACTGATCATCAGCGGTGACCTTGGTGACGTTTCTGGCCTCAACATTTGTTCCCAACTTCTTGCCATACCCGAAATGGCCGAACTGAAAACCATCCTCATTTCCGAAATAATTGACGACGACCTCATCAACGAAGCCTTTGAAGCCGGAGTCCATCACTTCCTCAAGAAACCAGTGATGGAATATGAACTGCTGAATGTGATCTATTCCCTGGAGCAAAAGGAAAAGAAGAAAAAGAAAGAAAAAATTCTGGTGGTGGAAGACAGCGATATGATCCGAAAGATGATGGTCCTGGAACTCCAACTAAATGGATATACTGTGTTCCAGGCGAGCAGCGGGGAGGAGGCCCTGGAGGTGTTGGAGAAAAACAAGCCGGACCTCATCACCATGGATATCATTATGCCGGGTATCGATGGATATGAAACATGCAGAAGAATCAGGGACAACATCAACACCCACGACATACCCGTGATCATTGTGACCACATGCAATACGGCGGAAGAGAGGGTGAAAGGTTTTGAAGTGGGGGCCGTGGAGTATTTCGTAAAGCCCTTCACCCAAAACCAACTTGCCAACTTCATCAATATTCTTTTCGAGTCCAAAAAAGCGCATCGAAAAGAAAAGGCCATCATTATAGAAGACAACAAAACCACTTTGCATATCATCAAGCATATCCTGGAGAAGCAGGGAATCGAGGCAGTTACCGCCATGAATGGAAAAGAAGGTGTGCAAAAGATTTTGGAGGCGTCTCCCGACATCATCCTATCGGATATTTACATGCCTGAAATGGATGGATTTGAGGTGCTGGGAGCCGTCAAGAAAAATCCTAAAACCAACCGAATCCCTTTCATCCTTTTGACCTCCTCCAGGGAGAAGGAAGACGTCCTCAAGGGCTTGGCGCAAGGGGCGAACGATTACATCGTCAAACCCTTTGACGAAGATGAGTTTTTGGGGAGAGTGGCGAATTTGCTGGCCAATAAGAGGCTTTTCGATGAGTTGAACGTGACGAACGACAAACTGAAGTCGTTGTATAAAGAGATGGGCAAGAAAAATTCGGCTCTGGAAGAACTTCTCAAGGAAAAAGAAAATTTTTATTCCATTCTGACCCACGACCTGCGGTCGCCCCTCACCTCGGTTTTAGGCTTTTCGGATTTGATCATGGCGGAATCCGGGGATCGGCTGGACGAATCTTCCATCGATTATCTGAAAACCATCAAGGCTGCCGGGGAGAGGCAACTGAGCATCATTGAAGACGCCTTGGAAATATTCCGATTCGAAACCGGTAAAAAAATGGACAAGAAAGATGGAGATTTGGCCGCTGTTATTGATGAAGTAATCAGGATACAACTCCAGGGAATCAAGGCGAAGGAGATCGGTTTCACTCTCAACGGAAAACCTTATCCACCTGAGGAGCCTTTGCCCCTTCCTTGTTCTTTCAGCAGAATGAAAATCAGCAGGGTAATCGAGAATCTCATCAGCAACGCCTCTAAATACGCAACCAAAGCAATGGACATATCCTATGAGGTGAAAGAGAATGAGGTGGAGGTTCGAGTTTGTGATGACGGAAAGGGAATCCCGGAAGAATACCAGGATGAGATTTTTCAGGACTTTTTTCAGGTTCCCGGAAGCAAAAAGGGAACCGGCCTTGGACTAAGTAGTTCTAAAAGGATCGTGGAGGCCCACGGAGGGAAGATACGGGTGGACTCCAAGCCCGGCCAATGTGCTTTCTACTTTAGCTTGCCGTGTTAACAAGATGATCCTGGTTCACCTAAACCTTTATAAATCAAAAGCTGGAACCACGAATTTCACAAATTACACGAATTAAAAACAAGAACCTTTTTAAAAAAAATAATTTTGGTGAAAACCAACCAAGATTCGTCCAGAGAAGAGTAAGGTGAAGGCTTGAATTCGAGAAATTAGTGTAATTCGTGGTTAAAAAGTTTTTGTTCTTTTTTGGTGTCTTTGTGGTTTAGTACTTAAAAAGGCGCATAGGTAAACTTAAACTGCCCCATATGGAGCCAACCCACTCCACTGGCCTTGAACTTCCCTCCCCGGAACAAGGTTTTGGTCTGGACATTATCGGGGTAGGCCGTCTGAGTAGTGGTAAGCTTAACCCGAATTTTCATCCCTCCGCCGTCACCGCCTTCGAATGTACCCTCCACCAGGGTTGCCTCTTCCCGAGTCTTGTTGCAGAAGGCCCAGATCTGACCTTTCGGGTGGCCGATCCAGCTTTGCGATTCACGAATCCATTTCAAACCGGTTACCCCCCCACCTGCCGGTGGAAAACTGAAAGAGATCTCATCCTTTCGATAGGTCTGACACTCCCCTTTTACTCCTTTGCCTTCTCCCGTAGCAGGATCTATTTCCAGGGTTGTCTTTTTCGTTACTCCCTGGTCTATAAAGTTCTTATAAATCGCGCGGCGAGAGCCCTCTTCTTCCTTCTTTCCCAATTGCAGGCTTAGTTTGAATCGCATCTCCTTGGCAGGATCGTTATTGTAAACCGCCACCCATACGGCCTCGAGTTTCTGACCCAAACCGGGAATAGACGCCTTCCCACCTGTGAGAGGTGTAATGCTTAGTTTGCCTTTAAAAGGGATTTGTACAAGCCAGGCACGACTGGATGCGGAAGCTCCCTCGGTGAGTTTAATTTTCAATTCGCGTGGTTCTTTTAACTTCGTTGCGCCCACGGAGAAAAATCGCGTGGTGAGCGGTGCGGCGATTCCACCGAATCCCCATTCAGCGGCGCGCTCCTTGTCATCCTTGCGGATGAACCTCTTTTGGTCCACGGAGCCGATGGCGGCTTTGGGGCGGGCGAAACCCCAGGTTTGTTTGTCTCTTTCAATGATCCATCCGTTGCACCAGGGTTCCTTATCCGGCAGCGCATGGGTCAGGACTTCTTTTACGAAGTCTGCATAGGTTTTTTTCAGGTTGCCGTCCGTTACCATTCTCTGGTAAAGGGCGCTACTGCTCACTTCCGAAGATTGCAGGAGATTCAGCACATGTCCCGGTTTTTGCTTCTCCACATGATGGACCAGTAGAGAACAGCCGTAGGAAAGTGATCCGCCATGGTATGAGTAGCTCTTCTGAATGGGAACGCTCAGCAACTCCGAATACTCGCCCAGATGGGTCTTGACTCTCTTCGCAAAGGAGGTCCCCACGCCCTGGTGTCCGGCCCAATCAGCAGTGGCTTCGTACCACCAAAGAGCCGAGATGCCGCCTATGTACATATTACGGTAAGTATCCTGAACGGCATGAAACACCTCGTGAAAGAGAGTGTTGCGCAGATCGGGCCGATCCTTATTTCCCTTGGCAAGATCGATCTCAATCCATCCATTCCAACTGAGGAACTTATAGCGCCCGTCTTCACTATAAGAGCCGATGTACACCGACATTCGGTTGGTGGTGGAAAGATGCGCGAAGGGAGCCTTGCCCGTTTTGGATTTGAAAGCGGCGTTGTGAGCTTTGAGGGCCTCTTGCAGAGACTTGGAAGCGTACTCGGCAAAATCCATGGGTGTCTTGACCTTGAAGATCAACCGAAAAAAATGGTCCTTATGCGCATAAAAATTCGGGCTCAATTTCTCTTTTTCTGCCTGGTTCTTGACGATGGTGTACCAAACGGATTTGGACGAGGAACCGGATTTCAGCTGAAGGGTGGAACCGGCTACGCTATTTCGTTTGAGAGTTCCCGTCCCCTTGCCGGAAACGTTTACTTCCGGGTATTCCACGATCACCACCTGCCTGGATTGATCCACTCGGCTGGTGACGGGAATAAGAACCTTTTCGTCGATGAGTTGGACGGCGCTTAGTTCCTCTTCAATGGCGCCGGATGGAAGAGCATTTCGGTCGTAAGGTAGTTCCAAGGTGAAACGATTTTGCACTTGGAACCTGGAGGAAGATTGGGCGGAGTAAAGGCCTCCGATGCAATGCTCCCGTCCAGAGATTTGAGGGAGATCCGCTCGACGCAGATGAATGGATGATTTTCCCACAACGGCTCCCTTGGGGAGATTCAACTTAGCGCCATTGGCTAAGCTAACCGAGCCGCCCGCCTCACCGGTAATTTCCTGGGTTGTTTCCCCCAGCACCGACAGCGTTCCGTCTTTTCTTAAAACGGCGGGTTTTTTGGGGATTGTGGGTTTTTCCGCATGAACAGTTGACGGCTCCTTGGCGGTGTTTTTTTTGAATTCCACAACCAGCGTCTCGGCCTTTTGGATCTCTTCCGGGGTCATTTTTGCAGCCACTTCCGCCTTGTTCTTAGACGCCTCCTTATGGCCATTTTCTTCCGCCAGGCTATACCACATGTATGCTTGGACCCCGTCCTTTGCAACGCCTTTTCCCCCATGGTAGAGCAGGCCAAGAGCAAACTGCGCCATCCGGTTGCCTTGCCGGGCCTCCGGCAACAATAGTTCGTAGGCCACCTGGAAGTCGCCTTTCTGGTAAGCCTGGAATCCGGCGTTGGTATCCGCCCAAAGGGGAGCAACCCCAAGGATGGTGAACAGGAATAAGAAAGTAATCTTTTTCATAAAATATTTTAAAAATTAGTGGAGATTAGTGTGAATTAGTGGTTAAAAAGTTTTTGTTCTTTTTTTCTGTGTCTTTCCGTGTATTCCGTGGGCTAAATAGGTTTAAGAATTGAAAAACTTCAAATATTTTTTACTAGGATTTTACAGCAACATAACCCATAAAAACCATAAAAATACCTAACAACGTAAGCACCAGGGGTACGCCATAAAAATAGAAAAAGTCATAGACAATTGCGCGGGAAGGATTTTGGGAATCGTAATAAACTTTCAGGCCGCTTTTCAGCGATTTTTGGGAGCTGGATAAGACGAAATCATTACGAAATCGGTGAGTATCACCCGAGGCATCGATAAACTCCACGGTGACCCAATAATCGTTGATCTCAATGGTTTGATACGCGATATAGGCAAAGGGGAGGAAGAGAAATTGCAAACCGTTGTCGTCCTTATCAGATAGTTGGTATTTCACTACTCTGCCGTCGGCAAGAGCACCGTTCTCCTTTAACTCCCAATAGTCGTTGCTGGAAATGTAAAAGTAGCCAATGGCAAGCATGAACAGTCCAGTCACTATAAAAAAAATACCTATGCCGAGAAACTCTCTTTTTTTCATTATGGGATGCAATAAAGTTGGTAATTTGCTCAGTATAGGCGATTTAGAGAGGTATATAAAATATCAAAAAGCAGAGAAGAAAGAATTTATGCAAGAAAATAATTGAATTTTGAATGGTGCTTACGCCAGCTTTTCTTCGACAAATCTCTTCACTGTAAAATAACAGGGTTGTTTTTACTGGCATATTGAATAAAAAACAAGAAAAAACGAATGATGATCACCTATACAACAGGAAAAAAGGTCAGCATTCATTATGGTTCCATAGGCGTCAAACAAAACATCAAGGAAGTGTGGGTGGACAAGGAAACCGGTGGGAAAAGTTTAGGGATTAAGCTTGCCGATGGCTCTTTGGATTATATGCCTTATGACCAGCCCTTGGCTATTTCAGGGGACCCGGAGTTTGTGCTCCAGAACAACATGGAGCGAATTATTGCCAAAATCAAAGAAGAGATTGAAAAAAATAAAATATCTAAAAAGTATATAGCCCAGCAACTCAAGACATCGGACAATCAGGTGCAAAGGCTCCTGAACCCTAATATTCTCAACAAAAATCTTTCTCAACTGTATAAAGTCGCATCGCTCTTAGGTCTTGAGTTTGAAATGAATCTGAAAAACGCGGCTTAGGAGCAATTTTGTCAAAAAAAGTTTTACGAAGGGACCGGTTTTGCTCAAAATCCAGGAGTACAAACCGGGAGAATTCCCTTTTTTCAAATCCGGTGATGGTATAAGTTTTCCCTGCCTACCTGGCTCCTCGAAGGATGAGGTCTTTCCTGTTTGTTTTTATCTTTCCATTTCGTGAATTCTTCTTCGACAAATCTCCTTCTTGTAAAATAACAGGGTTTATTTTGCAGGTATACTGCGTAAGGATTTAGAAAAGCCGGAAAATGCACCATAAAAAGGGTGGATTTAAGAGAGCATTATTTGGCTGTCCTCTTTTCCCCTTTTGTCAAAATAAACTTATAATCAGACCACTTAGCGTTTCTTTTAATAGATGGAAAAACATGTAAAACGAAAGTCAAACGCAGCCGCTTTCCTGCTTCAAAGGAGTTACCCCCTTCCATTTATTTAAGCTTTTGTATTTCCTCAACAATAACATTTGCAACAAAATTTCCCCCATAATTTCTACTGGAGAAGGCACAAGCAAAAAAAATAAATACCAAAAGTAATATATTGGTAAGAATCGCAATCACTTGAACGCCTATAATAATATGAAAGACAATTGAGATAGGTATCAATAATAAGGTTAGTGAAGCTAAGTCACGGGTAAGAAGAAATGCTTTATGGGCTTCAAGGACAGTTTGCGAAGTTGAGTGTTTTCTATACAGCTTATACCACTCTGCGTTTTCTTGATCAGGCGTTTTGGGGATTCCTTTAGGGTACAATTTTTTAAGTGCTTTACTGTCAATCCTTGGGTCATCTTCAGCAATTACTGAGAATGCTCGAAATCCGGGTAGGGGATTGTTTATCCTAAAAAACAATAACTTTGCTTTTAAATTACTGCTAATGATACCTTCTAAAACAATGGATAAAGCATAAATTAATGAGAATGAAATAAGTTTTGGATCTAATAAGTCTTTAGAAGCAATATTTAAATTATTAAAATCAAATTCAATGCCTTTAGAAAAAAAGAGGAAAATAAAATAGTTGGCTATAAGAAAGCCAACCAAAGTTATTCTATTTCCACTTTTAATACTTTTTTCTTTTTTCATTTTAAAACAAAAAAATCATTGGGGTTTCAATTCACCTTCATCAAATAGCGCATGGAATCCACCAGGAGTCCAAATAAGCATAGTTGACGGCATTCCAAGTCGGTGTTCTCTCAGTCCTTCAAGAGTTTTTCTGTCTATTGGAGATGACCCAACACCAGATGGATGACTGTGCCATGTGCCTAAATAAGTAATAACGCCATTCGTAGCTTTTTGAATACTTATTACAAAATCTTTTAATCCTTCTGTCCCAAGAGCAAAAGAATTTCTACTTCGAGCACTATCTCTTGGAGCGGGTAATAGCCTTGAAACTATTATAACTCTATTTGACCAGGAGACATGCCCCATTAAAACTCCGCCAGTTTCAACTTCATTATATGATAACGCTTCTTCATTAATAGTATTTACTACATCAGGTAACATGCGTAGTTCCCAAGCACTACCTCCCACATTTTTGATTATTTCTGGTTTTTCTAAATATATACACTCCCAATTTATTCCCAATCCACTTTTATTTGATAATCCAATCCATAATTCCCCTTCATTATTTTTTCCTTTTTCAATAATTGACTTGGCCCTCTGTGCCATTCCTGCTGAATATTCCGATACAAGCGTATCTGGCATTACCATCGTAAAAGATCCGCATCCATCTCCTATTATTTGTCGTACTTTGTTGATATCTTTGTCATAGAGGATTGAAGCCAGTTCATTCCTTTCCAAAGCCAAATCAAATAGTTTAGTCATTAAGTCATCTACTCTTGGATTTCTATTCTTTCCTTCTACTAATAACACTCCTAAGTCCCCATTTCCATAAAGCGCTGTATGGCAAACAAATTCAGAGATTCTATGGGGAGCAATATCGATTAATTCAGAAAAAACCGAAAGAGACGCGGTTGAGTCTATAAGTATCCTTGTCTTTGGCAACTTATTATTTATTTCTGTATTAGACAAAAATTCAACAGCGTCTATTAGCAAAGAATCTGCTGAAGTACCCATTGCCCGCATTGAATTTTCAAGAAGGATTGCTTTGAGAGTGGGTATTTTAAACGATTCAACCAGTGCATGGCGTGCAGAGTTGTGAGGTGCAAAAATTTTATTATCAACTAAGACAAAAGGCTCATGACCTGCCCTTGCTAAATGCATTGATATTTTTGAACCAAGACTACCACAACCTAATTGAATAATAAATCCATATTTATCAAGGACCGGCGTACCTGAAAGTTTCCTTAATATTTCCGGTGAACAATCATTTTTATGGCTTAATGGAGATACATTAGAACTTTTATCGACTTGGTTGCCATCCCATTTTACCTCCACTAAATATGAAACCATTTCAACATTTGCATAATCACCTATCAATTTAAATGGCCGGTTTACAGCTAATATAATTATTGCATTAAAAGGCTTCTTTTTTACCCCATTATAAGAATCCAATAAGAATTTTTTTAAATTCTTGCAACCATATTCCTTAGCCCTGACATACAAGTCTTCAATGCTAAAGACAGTTTCGGGCAAATATTTATCACATACTACCTCTTTGTTTGCCCAAAAGAGAAAACACAACGCCATTTCATAGGTTTCAAATGGAGTGTCAAAGAATTTATGCTCATAAAGAGTTTTTCTTTTAATAACTTCTATTTTTTTGCCAGTATTTACAAAACCATGGATATTAGTCTCATTTATTTTGATAACAAAGCCTATAAAACTAACGTTTCCACTTTCATTATTTATTTCCTTAAGCATTTCTTTTTTACTAAATACGACACTCCCCGCTAATTGATCTCTTCTAATTGGTTCCCAGCCTTGAGCAGAATCAATCAATCTGTCTCCAGCAGCTTTAGTCAGCCATTCAGAGAGCTGATTGAGTATATTTATTAACCAGTCTTTTTGGTGGAGAACTTCTGATAGGTCAGCATCCACAATACAAGGTTCAACGTACTCATTCTCAGGGCTTGGATTAAGGTGTGGCAGGTTTCGATTGAAATCTTTCCTCAATTGGATTTTGGGGGCATTTGAGGGGAAGGTAGGTGGGAAATTCAAAGTCACATGCTCTTTTTCTTTAACTCCAGTTTCACTTACGCCTTTGCACTGAGCTTTCGTTGGGAGCGATACACTCATTATAATTTCTAAGCGGACTGATCCATCAGCCTTTCCACTCGGTCCTTTAGCTATCCCTTCTACAGCCTTATGAGATTTAATCGCAGGGAGGTAATACTGAACTAGTTTAAGGGCTTTATTTTCGCATGACCGCTTTAGCGAGTTAATCATAAAATTATCCATGCAGTTGTGGTCTGCTGGCGGTAGCGATACCTGCAATTTCAAGTCTTGATCTACTCTTTTTTGCTGGAGGCTGAGGACCTTCTTTCGTAATTTTAAACTCTAATGGCATTGGTTTCTCCTCGTCCGGGTACTCTTCCGTACAATAAAATGATCCTCCTGCTTCTTCACTGATAGACTCATATTCTCTTTTTGCCCCAATACATGGTGGATCATTATCATCATCCTTTATGGAATCACTGCTTGAAACAATTATTGCTCCATTTAATGCCTGAGAAAGAGCATTTTTAGCATCACTACTTACCTTTGGATCATGATTTTCAGCCCAGCTATCATGGGAAAGTGAGTGCCATGAGCAATGGTGAGGTACCTGGAGAAGATCATATTCAAGGGATTTAGGATTATTTTTATGGATGTCCCAGAGATATTCCCAAATAGTTACCTTTGCATCCCCACACGTCAAAAATAAACATGAGTTTTTATTGTTTTTATCTGCGGCAACTGAAAACTGAATAATCACGCTTGATCTGTTCGAATTTAGAACATTTTCACGTTCTTCATCCTCCTGTTTAGACAAAGGCCCAATTAAACACATTTCAATGTGTTCATTTTCCTGCCCGTTAACTTTTTGAAACACTTCATCTACTTTTACAAGAATTTCTTCAAGTTTATCTGTTTTTCCATCAACATCTTCGCCCAAAATCTTAACTCTATCTCCTTCCTCAAGTTTACCGTCCTTACTTTCTTCAAATTGTTTTACTCTTCTTTTTGCCTCTTTGTTAAATTCTTTGGCATCAGCGCAAAGTGCATTATTTTTACTGGCTCGCCTGAATATCATTGGAGAAGACCATAATTCTTTTATAATGATTTTCAAATCTTCCCCATCTCCTGACTCATCATCATATTCATCTAATGAACCCAAATGAAAATGCTTGGTTAAACCGGTACAGTGATCCTTATCGGGGTGAGTTAATAAAAATACGTCAACATATGGACGTTCATTATCATCTTTTCTAATCTTTTTTCGTAATTCTTTTGTCACATCGCATGTACCCTCCTCATTATCATCTGCTGCCGTTCGTATATTTACATCTATTAGGATTGAGGTTTTATTTCCATCGCTTAATCTTATTAACGACATTCCGCCGTTACCAACCGGGAAAAAAGTTATATCAGCCATAATATTGAACCCTCCTCTTTAATTTAATTGTGTATATGTAATGAAAAATGTGTAAATTAATGTTAAATAATGATCTAAAACAAACAAAAACACTCTGCGAGTCATTAACTAAATCTTAGTAAATTTTTTTTAAGTAGTTGGTTGTTTTGTAACTATCTGATTTTATTGAATTATTATTTGTTAGGGATTTATTAATGTGTTATCCAATGTAATCTTTATATATAAAATCGATTTTTTAAAAGTCAAGCAAAAAAAACGTTATAATGCAGCTAAGCCCGTAAGTACTTATTTTGCAACATTATATTGTAAGGTGAAAAGAACTGGGTCAGTGGCGACTTTCTGGGGAAACTGCAAGAATTGAGAAAAAACGGTGTCCAGGCTAAGCGAATTTGGAATTAGAGCACCTGTAGAGAGGATAGGGAATGGGTATACCTACGATTTATTCATTTTTAAATTAACTCAAAAAGCGCCTTTTTCTTTCCTTTTTATCTCTATCAGCTTATTCCTTACAATGCCCAAAAACTCTCTTAAGGCATTTTCAGGTTTATCGGGAAGGTGGCTTTCCAGCACATTGGTTTGAATACCATCATGACAGTGTTTAGGAAACGTTTTAATCTCTTTCCATTTGCCATGGGGAGCATTGTCGTGTCTCAGTACACTATTTCTGATATTTCTTTGCTCCCAATGAAAGGAATAACCTCCATCTAAAGAATACCAGATATCAACAAAAGTTCCGTCAATTATATGTAGCCTTAATTTTCTGGCTCGACCGGAAAAGCTGAAAATTATATGATTACTCTCAATGATATCCTTGAATTCAACTTCAGCGATTTTCTGAAGATTTTTGTATAAATCCAATATCGTTTTCAATTTCACCGATTTCCTTCTCAATGTTTTTGATCTCTATAAGGTCTTCCCATCCAGGGTGTTCAGGAATAACGCCTTTTTTTATTTTATCTTCCAATTCTTCAACAGTGGTGGATTCATACCTTGCTAGAATTTCCAGCTTTTCAATCTGATAATTTCTCTTTTTTTCTTGCATGGCAAGAGCGGAACCATGCCGAATAAAATCATCAGGTGAACTCGAATATTTCCTCGATATTTTTTCAATTGTTTTTATTTCAATCATCTAAAAGCCTCCTTTTGAAAATATTTGGCCAATTAACCAGTGATTTTTAATAGCCTTCAATGATTGGCCTAAAGCAATTTTAACATATCTCTTTTGTGAGCGCGTCAAGTTTTTCACCCGCCCCTAAACACCGGCCTTCCGTAATGCCTCGCCCACAATTGCCTGTGCCTCTTGTTTTACTTCCTGTAAGTGGCCTTCTCCCCGGAAACTTTCGGCATAGATTTTATAAATATCCTCGGTGCCGGAAGGTCTTGCGGCAAACCAACCATTTTCCGTTACTACCTTCAATCCGCCGATTGCTGCATTATTGCCCGGAGCGTGGGTCAGTTTGGCTGTAATCTTTTCACCAGCCAGAGTATCGGCTTCCACCATCTCCGGAGAGAGTTTTTGCAACACTTCCTTTTGGGTGGAGTCGGCAGGAACATCCATCCGTTCGTAAACAGGATCGCCAAACTTTTCCACGAACCCTTGATAAT
>JAJDAS010000116.1 GCA_029261755.1 Nitrospinia bacterium | reverse complement strand
ATAAAATCGATGAACCCTCTTTTTACAGACCCCTTATCGATCCCAAGAATCCGGAATATGATGAAAGATATTCCAAAAAACTTTTTCTTTATTATCAAAACCGGTTTATATCCGAGGAGGAGTATCGTAAGATACTGGAATAAAACCACCGATGAATGTGGGGGGGGTTGCCTGAAAATCTCCCAGTTGAAATTCCAATGTCCCTCCTGTAAAATTCACGTTAACTAATCCGATTTGAACCTTGAAAATTTTAAATAGATCAACGATACAATACTGGGCAAACTATGAGTAACCAACCGAAACCCAAGATTTTAGTAGTGGATGACATTGAGGTCAACGTTGAGATCTTAACCCATTTATTACAGGACGACTATCAAATCAGTTCCGCCTTCAGTGGGGAAGAAGCTTTGGAAGCGGTGGAGGCCAACCATCCCGACCTGATTCTTCTCGACATTATGATGCTGGAAATGGATGGCTATGAAGTGTGCCGCCAGCTCAAGGAAAACCCAAAAACTCGTGATGTCCCGGTGATTTTCCTTAGCTCCTTATCTGAAGTGAAAAGCAAGGCCGAAGGTTTTAAAGTAGGGGCAGTGGACTATATTGTCAAGCCTTTTGAGGGAGTGGAAGTTAAGGCAAGAGTCGAAACCCACCTCGCTTTGAAACATGCCAAAGAATCATTAAAAAATCAAAATGCCATATTGGAAGAAAAGGTCCAACAGAGAACCAAGGAACTATCAGAGGCCAATGAAAGACTGAAGGTCTTGGACGAGGCAAAAAATGATTTCCTGAGCCTGATATCCCATGAACTTCGTACTCCCCTCACCGGCTTGATAGGCGCTAGCGAGGTCTTAGGAGATGACGACATTGATCATGAAACACGTGAAGAAATGAAAGGAGTTTTTAAGCATTCTTGTGACCGAATGCTTGGAATTCTTGATGAAGCCCTCTTGCTGACCAAAATAGGAGCCGCCAGTGAAAAGTTTCAACTAACGCCAACTTCGGTTACGCACGTCTTTGACTGCGCAATTCATGATGCCCGTGAATTTGCTGAGTCCAGAGAAGTACAACTCGGACCCTGGCAGCTAGATTGCGATTGCAAAACGCTTTGCGATGAAGAACTACTGATGAGGGCATTCAGGGCGTTGATTAGGACAGCAGTGAAGTTTTCCAGCAGTGGAGGCATGGTGAGTTTTACAAGCGACTCAACGGAAAATGAAATTTCCATCAGCATCAATGTTTTAGGCAGAACCATACCGGGTGAGGAGATGGGCAAATTTTTTGAAGTATTTTCCATTGCAGAGCCCATTACTCCCGGAGGTGACTTGGGACTTGAGCCGCCGGTGGCCGAGCGAATCATCAAGCTGTTTCAAGGGTCGGTGACGGTTGAAAACGACGGAAATTCAGGGGTGTGTTTTTTGATCAAGCTAAAACCCGTTGGGAAACGGACGGAAGAGATTGCGTGAGGAACTGACCGACAATTTAAATTGAGTGATTTTTTTTGTTTTTTTGTAGACCTCCCCTGTATCCCCATAAGCGCTAAATTAATTGGATATTTGAAATTTAAAATTGGATATTTTTTGAACCTTTTTTCGATCATCATTGAGAAATTTCATCAAATTTCAGGTGCTTTGGGCGTAAATTTCCAATTTCCAATCAAGATCACCAAAGTTCAAAACTGTTTTGCGCTTATGGTGCTTTATCCCCGTTACCTGCCCGGGTCTCTCTTTCCAGTTTTTCCTTCAATGCGCGGAGCTTGTTGACTTCCCGCTCCACTAGCATGGCTTCTTCATGTAATACTTTCCTATAATTGTATTATGGAAAAAATATTAATAGTAGATGATGATATAAATGACAGGAATCTCTTGGGCAAAATCATTGCCTCGGCTGACTTTTTGTTTTTGCAAGCCGCCACTGGCAGGGAAGGGATTGACCTTTTCAAGCAAGGGGATATTTCTGCGGTTCTCCTTGATCAAAGCTTACCGGATATTAATGGCATTGAGGTCATTAAGGAGTTGAAAAAAATCGATTCCGCTGTCCCCATCATCATGGTAACGGCCCATGTGGACATATCTTCTGCGGTGACGGCCATAAAGTTAGGCGCTTATGATTTTATCATCAAACCCCCGGATTTCGATGACCTGATCATGACCCTGAAAAGGGCGGTTGAAAAGCATGAGTTGGAAAAGGAGATCAAGATACTTCACTCGGTGGTTGACAGCTCCTTTGAAAAACTATTGGGCAAAAGCGAAGCTGCCAAAAAAATAATTAAAGAAGTTCAGGAGGTAGCCCGGAGCGACTTTTCCATTATCATTCAAGGAGAGACAGGGACCGGCAAAACTACCCTGGCCAAGGAGATACACAATCTTAGTAAAAGAAGTGGTAATCCTTTTGTCAAGGTAGACATAGGGTCTCTCGCGGAATCTCTGATTGAAACCGAGCTTTTCGGCCATGAAAAAGGGGCCTTTACCGGAGCTGACAGAAATAAAAAAGGACTTTTGGAGGTTGGCAACGGTGGCACTATTTTCCTGGACGAAATTCAAAATATCTCTCCTCTCGTTCAAGCAAAGCTACTGAATGCCGTTGAAGAAAAAATCATCTACCCGGTAGGTGGCAATAAACCGGTTAGTATGGATATCCGGCTGATCACGGCTACCAATACGGAGGTTGAAAAACTGGTTCTTGAAAATAAAATAAGAAAGGATCTTTATTACCGTTTAAGCGAATTTATCATCACCCTTCCCCCTTTACGAGATAGAATTGAGGACATCCGATTTTTTGCCTTGAAATTTCTTGAAGAGGCAAGTGATGAATTGGAAAAGCCAATGGAAGGGATAACGGATGATGCCATGAACCTTTTAAGCCGCTGTCCCTGGCCTGGAAATATCAGAGAGCTAAAAAACGTCATCAGAAAGGCGGTCCTTTGCTCAAAACAGGGGACGATCAGAGCGGAACATATAAAAACCGTCACTAACAAGGAAAAGGTAACTGAAGACGCCACACCGGACCTACCCCTAAAAGAGGCTCTGAAAGCCCATGAAAAGGGCCTAATCAAACGGGCTCTGGAATCAGCAAATGGCAATAAATCAATAGCCGCTCGAACGCTCCAAACCAGTTACAGGAACCTCCTAACCAAAATAGCGGAGTATCAACTATGAAAAATCCCGCAACACTGTGAAAACTTTTCACATTCCGCAATTAATGCCTCAGTTTTGCTCATCTTTCCTGTGAACAATCAAGATTTACCCCTTCTTTCATAGCTTATAGCTCCTTCTCCCGTAATTTTCAGCATATTTTTCTTCTCCCAAAAGTCCATCAAGTTACCATTCCGGAAATTTGCACTGTGAAAACTTTTCACAATCCCAACCTTAAGTATTTTCATTTTTCCCTTTAATATTCGATAGTTACGTTTGTGGCCCAATTCTTGTAATATACATTGCTTGTGGGTGGCTATAAAAAAACGTAGCCTCCTGCATCTTCTTAGATTTTCCGTAATCGTTCAAGGGCACTTCCAAAAACTCCCTTTACATCCCCCTAACCCCCTTAAAAGGGGGAATTAGCGGTAGGTTTCTTTAAAAAAGTGAGTTTTTGGAAGTGCCATCAAGAGCGTTTTTCCAAGGCCCGAAGGGCCGAAAGCGTAAGCCGGGGGTGACAGCCCCCGGAGTTAGAAACAAAAAAAATAGCCCCAAAGTGAGCGGTAGAAGAAATTTCCTTTCGCCCTTTCAGGGCTTTGCTTTTACTTTACTTATTACCGGGGGCGCTGCCCCATATGCGCTAACTTAAGAAGTTTTTAAATATAGCAAGATAT
>JAJDAS010000115.1 GCA_029261755.1 Nitrospinia bacterium | reverse complement strand
TAGTCACTTTGCTCTGGAAAGGGTGGTCAATAAGACCGGAATGAGTGGTCAATCTCCACCGGAATAGGTGGTCAATGTCGACCGGAATGGGTGGTCAAACTCCACCGGAATAGGTGGTCAATGTGGGCCGGAATACGCAGTTTTTATTCTCATCGCTTTTTACTTCTTGCAGACAGGCTGCCTCGGCAAGAAAGAAAGGGAATTAACCATCATTCTACTCGGGTAATCTAAACGGTGAACTGGAGTCATGTGGATGTGCCACAGAGAGCAATCAGGGCGGCATCAAGCGTCGTGCCACCATGGTTAAACAACTGCGGTCAGAAAAACCTGATTTGTTCCTCATCTCCAGCGGAGGATTATTGACGAGCCGCACTCCCCATGATCGCCTCACGGGAGAATATATCCTGAAGGGCTTGGCATCCATGGATTATGACGCCCTTGGAGTCCAGTGGAGTGATCTGGCCTTTGGTTCAGATTTCATAGAGGGGGTCAAATTGCCATGGGTGGCAAGTAACTGGTTTGGTGAAGAGTTTCCAGCACTACGCATGAAGGAGCGCGCCGGCGTCAGGTTGGCATTTTTTGCATGGCTGGACCCTAACAGGTCCCCGATCCGGCAGATGACTGGCGCTAAAAAAAACGTCAACGACGACCCCAAAGCCATCAATCATGCGATGGCTAAAGGCAGGGAGGACGGTGCTGTCACAGTGCTGTCGACTACCCTGCCACTTGAAGGTGTACGTGAAATCATCAGCCTGGAAGAGGTAGATATTTTGTTAACTCAATCTCTAAATGAAGAGTACGGCAAACCTCAACACATAGGCAATACATTGGTGTTACATCCTGGCATGCGTGGCATGCGCCTGGGGCGTGTAGATATCGTAGTGGACCGGAACAACAGGATCAATAATTTCAGTTTTGAGGTGATAGGCCTACCCTCTTCAGTTCCGGATGAACCGGAACTGGAGAAGTTGTATCTTGAATACCTCGACCGGGGTGAAGAAGCCTTAATGAAACGGTCCAGGATTCGCAAAGCCCTTGCTTCAGGCACCAGCCCCTACATGGGAGGCGAGGCCTGTAAAGGCTGTCATGCCGGGGCATATGAGATGTGGGCCAAAAGCAAACATGCAGGGGCCTATGAGCTCTTGAAGACTGTGAATATGGGATTCGACCCGGGCTGTGTCGTCTGTCATACCGTTGGTTTTGAAAAGCCCGGCGGATTTGCCGATCCCCTCACTACTGCCCACCTGCTCAACGTGCAGTGTGAATCGTGCCACGGGCCGGGCCGGGCTCATGCCGACTCGAAAGGAGCAAAACCCGTAGGCAATAGCGGATGGCCGCCTAAAAAGATATGCGAGCAGTGCCACATTGGCTCACACAGTCCTTCTTTTGATTTTCGACGTTATTGGTCCGAAATTGAGCATCATAAAAATTAGGGTAACCGTCCACAGGGTATTTTGGGGACTATTTTACCCAACAGAGGCCCCCGACCTCTTGTTATTTATTTTGAGATTTTTTTGATAATACTCATAAGTTCTTCCGTGGCCGCTACCTTATCCTGCGCCATTTTTTTTGCAATGCAGTGTTTTATATGCTCCTGAAGGATAATATCCCTTGCGCCGTTAAGGGCAGATTTTACGGAAGCAAACTGATTTAATACATCCTGGCAATAAACCCCCTCTTGCACCATTTTGGAAATTCCCCGGACTTGTCCCTCGATTCGGCTCAACCTTGAAATGATTCCTTTTTTATCGCTTTCAAAATGGTGGTGTTCTCTTGTTTTATTTGACATAAAAAACCTTTTATTATAGGATACCCCCCTACCCTAAATTATTCGATTGCTTTTGTCAAGAAGGAAAATGGCTACACCTTAGATGGTTGAAATACAATATATGTTTATAAAACTATTACATAATAAGAACAAGGACCTGGGGCTCTTTTATGTCGTGTTGTCAATATTATTTATGCAGGGGATACCGTTGCATGTCCATACCTATGACCATGGACCGGAAACGTCGGATCATTCGCATTTTGAAGAAGTACATTTCCTTCATGACTTTTCGGAAGAGGAACATGCTGATGCGGAACATGCTGATAAGGTAGTGGAAGTTGATCTGTCTCATCCAGGTTTATTGAAAAATTTTTCGAATAAAACACATCTCATTGTCTTTATTACGGCAGTGATTTTGTCCTTATGCCCCATTCCCCCTGCCGTATTTTTGTGGCGCCGTAACACCCGCGCATTAGGCAATACTTACAGCTGCTTACTACCTTCCCCACGCGCACCTCCACTCTGAGTCCTCTTCTTTTTATCTAAGGAGGCTTTTGGTGCGGATCTAATTTTGATCTGTGCTCTACTATGCCTCCTTTCCCCATTAGTTAAACCTGAACGTGTGTTGTTGTTCGTCCTAAAACAGTTGAATGGGTTTCCTTTAAAGTTTTCTTCTTTTTCGAAAACCTGAGACGAAACTATGCGACAAAGTTCGAGTTTCTATTGCCTTTAACAGTGGTACAAACAAAGAAAATTTGATTGCTGAAGCGTAGCATTCAGCATTTTTTTATTTTTGCGTCGGAGGAACATGTATGAAAAATCTTACCATTATCATTCACACCGAAGCCCAACAGAAATTATCTGATCAGCTTCGTACACTGGAACAAGTCTCTGGCTATACCTTTAGCCATGTGGAAGGCCACGGGTTAGAAACGGAAAGCGATCCATTTTTTGCCGCACGTGAGAAAGTAGTGGGTTACACCCCGCGAATGCGAGTGGATATTCTGCTGGAAGATGCGGATGTGGAAGTGGTGTTGGCGGCACTACGCGATAAAGAAAATGGGGTTACAAGACAAGGCGTTTATTGGATTTCACCAGTAGAACAAAATGGGAGGTTATAGGAGATGAAATTCAAACACTGTTTATTTAAAAGAGAATATATGTTACCAAAACCAAAGCATATGACCATGATAGCGGTCTTGTTTCTATTTACTTTTTTATCAAATTTTGCTTATGGACATGGTATGTCTGAAGCAGAAAGACAGGCTATTGTTGAAGGTGGCAACTTTAAATACCTTTCCATTGGCGCTACTCACATGTTAGGTGGCTATGACCACTTGATGTTTGTATTCGGAATTATCTTTTTTCTTACCGGCTTTCGCGATATTGTGAAATATGTCAGCGCGTTTACCCTTGGCCACAGTGTAACATTGATATTTGCCACCTATAACGGCATACAGATGAACTATTTTCTTATTGATGCGGTGATTGCCCTGAGTGTTTGTTATATCGCCTTTGCAAACCTTGACGGGTTTCGCAAATACCTTGCGATTGAGCCACCCAATATGATGGTGATGATCATTGGCCTGGGGCTTATTCATGGCTTCGGGTTGTCTACCCGTCTGCAGGAGTTACCTCTGAATGTAAACAGCCTGTTACTCAATATTATTTCATTTAATGTTGGCATTGAGTTAGGGCAAATCACTGCACTTGCATTTATGTTATTGCTCATCTCTGCGTGGAGAAAAGCTGCTTCATTTCTTTCTTTTAGCGTGATTGCCAACTTCGCTTTAATTATGGCAGGTTTATATCTTTTCCTGATGCAGATGCATGGCTATACCCACACCAGCAATGCTGAAGAATTCGTTGTTAGGTCGGAATTATCTCAAAAAGAAGGGGGTGATAAATTAGTTAGCAAAGTTGAAGATTCTAAAAGTTCACAACAAACCCAGTGGAAAAACTCAACTGCCATAATAATACCTGCCAGGGGTGATAAAGAACATAAGCTTAATCTTGAAAAGGGTGCGTTGCTTGAATATTCCTGGGAAACAAATGGCGAAAAGTTGTTTTTTGATTTTCACGGGGAGCCAAAGGGCGATACCACAGGTTACTTCAAGAGCTACAAGAAGAATACGGACAGCCAATCAAATGGCTCTTTAACCACCCCCTTTGAAGGTACCCACGGTTGGTATTGGAAAAATGACACCAACTCTCCGGTTACTGTCCAATTGAAAACCACAAGTTCCTATCAAGATTTAAACTCTATACAAGAGCTGGAACAAACAAGGGGAACACAAAGCCCAATTGACACAACCCACGGCGATATTTAATTAATCTAAGGAGAAATTATGAGAATCCTATCAACTGCTTTATTTTTTAGTTTTTTATTGGTATCTTCTCCTGCATTTTCAGGGGAAAATCATGACCATGGGCATTCACATTCAAATGTCCCAATTACAAGTGAAGACGCAGTAAAAAAAGCCAAAGAACAAGTACAACTATGGATTTCAAAAGGGAAGATCGGTAAAAGCTGGGCTGAAGCTAAAGCTGTAAAAACAGAGAAGAAAACCTTCTCAAAAGGTCCTGAATGGGTAGTCGTTTTCAAGAACGGCAAAATTAACGATGTTTCGAAGCAAACTTTATATGTCTTTTATAGTCTTACCGGCCAATATCTTGGAGCGAACTATGAAGGGACCTGAACCAATTTAAAATCCAAGTAGTTGTAAATGAAGGAGTCTTACAAAAATCTGCTATCGCCACAAAAAGCGAACAGGGTGTGAATTGCTCACTCTGTTCGCTTTTCTTTTTCTTTATATAAATCGTCTGGAGTATTATAGTTAAAGCTTCATTTAAGCCTTCTGCAACTTTTAAAAAATGGCCTTTGAAATAAAAAACCCTGAATCCAACTTGGAAACAGGGCTTTAAATAAATATCAACAAAATCAAAAACTTACAGAAATTTTACTTTGCTTTTTTGGCAATTCATAGTAAGCTTTTGTAACTAAATCAGATAGAGAATCTGTGTCCCTCATATAGGTAAGCGAACCTTCGGCACCAAATTTAAACTTTTCCTTTAAAAGCAGTAAGTTACGAACCACCCTAAGGTTCGAATCCCCCCCCCCCACACACATATCCCCCTCTTTTTTACTCTCTTTTCCCTTCTTCCTTTTCAAACCAAAAAATTTCACCTTTGAAGAACTTGAAAAGCTCCTGAAAAAGCTTTGGATATGAAAAAGCAAAGACCGGCAAGACGGCTGGCTCCAGGGTTGCTCTTTATAATCACCGGTCAAAAAGTATCATAAGGCTGCATAAACCACACCCAAAACCGGAACTTAAGCGTTATCAATTAAACAATGTGGAAGACGTTTTAAGAAAAATGGAGGTGATAAAATGAAAGATATGCTAACCTACAAAAGCTTTATCGGTTCCGTGCATTTCAGCGCGGAGGATAAGGTTTTCCGCGGTAAGATTGAGGGCATTAGTGACCTCGTAATGTTCGAGGGCCAAAGCGTCGATGAACTCATCAAGGCATTTCATGAAGTGGTAAACGATTACCTTGAGCTATGCAAGGAAGTGGGCAAGGAGCCTGAACGTCCGCACAAAGGTAGCTTCAACGTAAGGGTTTCATGCGACCTGCATAGAAAGGCAGCTCAAAAAGCCACCATGCTGGGGGTATCCCTCAATCAGTTTGTACAAAAAGCTCTGGAAGAAAAGGTAGTAGCCTGAATTCTCTTCCTTGCCTACTACCTACTGCCTACCGCTTTCCAGCTTTCCCTTGTCAATCGTTAATCGTTACTGCCTTTCGGTATTTACGCAGTCTACCCCTACACCCCCCCCCCCCCCCCCCCCCATAAGCGCTAAGTTGTTTTGGGGCAATATTAATCCAAAAAATACTTAGAAACCTGACACTTACGACTTCTTCCT
>JAJDAS010000114.1 GCA_029261755.1 Nitrospinia bacterium | reverse complement strand
TGACTGCCGTTACCTTTCCGTTAAAAGAGATAGGGAACCCTGCAATTTCCGTTATTCCGTATCGATCCACCACCCCACCGGGAGAAGTAAGCCATTTGGTTCTTGGGTCGCTTCTCAGATCAGTTATGTGGAGACCGCTATGTGAGTCTACTATGTTTTTTAGTAAGAGGTGGTCCGACAAAAAACCTCTGTCTTTTCCATGGGAACCTTTTGGGAAACCCGCTAAAAGGTTATAGCTGTCATTTGTTTTGCTTATTCCGAAAATTGCGGTACGAAATACGGAATGGTGTTCTCCCACAAACTCCAGTATCTGGTGAAAAGCCTTTTCTTCATCCTTTTGGGCCAACGTGGTGAGGATGTTAATATCTTGGTAGAGTCCGACAAGTTTCGCTTCCGAAGCGCGGTTGATTTTCTCCATTACCATTTTTCTGAACTCACTAACGCGGTTTTTTATCAACGCCAGGTTTTCGCGTATGGTCGAATCAAGCTCAGAGTAAATTGCAATCACTCCCACATGTTCCAGTTTGATGAGGATTTTCGTCCTGTAAGCGAACTGAATAAAACTCTCCTTCAAAGGAAATTCGTCGGGGACATCCAGGAGATTGGTAATCGTAAAGAGATCCTCGGATTCGGTGTAAAATTGATAGTAAAAGGAGTCTTTACTGTCCTGGTATGCTGGATTGTTTAACAAGGAAAATACGCGTTCATCATTGGTGACGCATAGAACGCGTTCTAAAATATTTCCCATTAATAGTCTAACCGTGACGGTTTCTGCTCTGGGTATTTCACAGGTATCAATAATATCATCAATACTCTTCTCAATGGCGCCCAAGAGAATAGCCTCATGGTCGCTTTCCGCAGGTCTTTTTTGTATATGAATAATATTCGGGTGCTGTGTTTCTACTGCTTGAACCATGTTTATCGTACTCTCTTTTAAGGTGATTTCTCCATTTTTTTTCCGGCATGTTGAGATCCAGAAGAAGGAGGTCCGGTTTTAACTTTTTGTATTAATCAACAGCTTCCTGTCCGTTTGTCGCTTCCCCAGCGACTTGTAGTCCAATGCCTGTTACAACCTTTTTCATAAGATTTTTGAAGGAAAGGTCATCATCGGCCAAAACCACAGCGCCTGAAAATTTTTTCCATGGCTATTTTCTCCATTTTATAGTTCAGAGTTTTATCAGTTTCAGCCTACCCAACAAACCTTCTTATCCTGGGAATTATTTCCTCAACTTCAAAGGGTTTCTTGAAAAAATCATTGGCCCCCAATTGAAAAGCCCTGTCCCGGGTTTCTATTTTCTTATCAACAGTGATGACGATAACCGGAGTCTCTCTCGTTTTTGGGTTGCTCCTGATAAATTCCAGAACCTGAAAGCCATCCATCACAGGCAATAAGATATCCAAAAGGATCAGGTTGGGAGCATCATTTTCCAGAAACTCAACGGCCTTTCCACCATCTTCGACCTCTATAAAATCGATGTCCATGCTTTCCAAACATTTTTTGAATAAATTTCGAAGGCTTTTATCATCTTCCACAAGCAATATTTTTGGCCTGATATAGGGAAGCGCGGCGTAAAAAACGCTTCCTTCCCCTTCCACCGATTCCACGGTAAAAGTTCCTCCATGGGCTGCCATGATATCGTGGGCAAGAGGAAGCCCTAAACCAGTCCCCTTCTCTCCCGCCGTTCCGGGAGTGGAAGTCTTCTCTTCATGTTTAAAAATTATTTTCTTTTTATTTTTACTAATTCCCACACCGGTGTCATTCACCGCAATGGTTGCCTTATCACCGGGCGGTAAAAAAATCCTGACACTGTCCCCTTTACCGCAAAACTTAATAGCGTTGGAAACCAGGTTTTGTATAACCTCGTTAAACAGATTTTGGTCAGCGAAAACCCTTGTCCCGCGAGGGACTTCATTGGCCAGTGTAATTCCTTTTTCCCGGGCAAGCTGGTTTAGGTTCGAAAATGCTAACGCGGAAGAAAGAAATGCGTCAAAGAACTTTTTTTCCGGGGTAAGTTTGCCCGTTTGAAGGCGGCTGATCTTTAACAACTCCTGGATCATATGAATCATGCCTTTTCCACTTTCCATGCAGCGGTTCAGCATTTTTTTATGGTTTTCATGGAGCGGGTTCTTTTGATCCTCCATGACAAGGGTCAAATAGCCCAGGATGGCATTGAAAGGTGATTTCAGGTCGTGGGCCACCAAGGTGACAAATTTATCTTTAAGTTTTGTAGCGTCTTCCGCCTGATTTTTGGCGTTCACGGCTTCCTCATGAACCTGGGTCAGTTCTTGTTCCGTTTTTTTCCGTTCGGCAATATGGCCGGTAAATGGTTTATAAACAAAGAAAAAAATTACAGGAAAAATAATGATAGTAAGGGCCAGGGAATCCAGAAAAATTTCGGCAGTGGAGGACATTTCAGGCAAGTATTTCATTAAAGACATGATAATCGTTTCCGCGATGAATATGGCGGCCATTATTTTAAACAAAACGGCCAAAGGGGAAGGGAATAAATTTTGTGTTTTATTTTTTTTGTCCATTATTTTCCTGGGAAATATCTTCTAATCCCAATCTGCCGGGGCAGATGAAAGATATATAAATTGATTTCGAACCCATTCGATGTCAACAGAATCCGAAGACGAAATGTTTAACGATATTATTGCCCCTCAACCTT
>JAJDAS010000113.1 GCA_029261755.1 Nitrospinia bacterium | reverse complement strand
GAGCCAACCGGAGTTGGTGGAAGGGAAGAGGGGAAGCATCCTCCTGGTCGTTGGCCTCCTTTTGCTGGCATTTCTGGCCTCCAGAAGCATCTTCCGCTCCAAAAAGCCTGGAAACCAATGAAACCTTTTGTCTATCTCATTTCACTTTTCTGGGTCGGATTGTTTTACCTGGTCCAGATGGTCTTTTGGCCTCCCGATATGCCGGGTACCGTGATGAGTATTTCTCATTCCCTGGCTTGTCCCTGCGAATGCCCCATGGTTTTGGAAGACTGCCATATGAGTTGCGGGTTGGAATGGAAGGATAGTATTGGAGAGAAGCTAAAAGCCGGAATGGGTAAATCTGAAATTGAAGGTTATTTTTTCAAAAAATACGGTAAGGAGGCCATGCTAACTCCTTTTGAGAGGATATCGGGAAAGTGGTATCAAATCACGAGGGGAGGGTATCAAGTAAAGGATTTCGTCCTTTTCACGGCCCTCATATTGGTGTGGTCGGGGGTGGTCTATTACCTGCTGATGGGTATCTTGAGCTTTTTTCGTAATTAAGCCATATTTTGTGTCTCTCTTTCAGAGCTTATAAATGTTTTAAATTCTAATTCCCAGGGCTATCACCCTGGGCTACCATGTGTAGGCCTTTCAGGCCTAAAAATAAAAATCCGAGCCCGTATTATATTGGCGTATTGCCAAGATGCCTTTGCTTCCACCGCATTTATTTAAAAACTCACAACCAAATGGCCTTGCTTTTCGGTCCAACGGACCGGTAGATGACAGCCCAGGGTGAAGCCCTGGGAATCATGGCAAATAGATAATTTTCGTCCTGAAGGGGCGGGACAACCGTTTTTTCCAGTTGTATTTCCTCCAATCTTTTTCTACAATGAACTTAATCAGCTTGACTTTTCCATCATCCCATCTTAAATAACTATATGATTTCCAGGGTCAAAGAGTTTTTTCATCAAAATAAGGGAGAGGTTGGACTGATTGTACTGATGGTGTATGTTTGTCTTTTGGGGCTAGGAACTATCGGAGAGGTGTGGGAAGTGGAATGGATTTTGGACATACCGCTTTTTAGGCCCCCGGGAAAATATATCAATTAAACTTTTTTAGGAGGTTTTGGCTATGCAATTTGGAAGATTTAATAATCAGGAAAATGTAAGTACCTTGCGTGGAGGAGCGATTCCCGTTGCCCAGGAGGGAGTTGAGTCTCGCCTGAATTTTTTGAAGAAGGTGTACTCCCTCTTTTTTGCGTCCATTCTCTTTGCTTGCGGCGGGGCCTATATGGGTATGACAACCATGGCGCCTACCATTGCCAATAATTACTTTCTGTTTTTTATCCTGGAGATTGGGCTGATCTTTTTTGCCATGGCAGTGAGGCAAAAAGAAGGGCTGAACCTCCTGGCACTTTTTTCCTTTGCCATGTTAAGCGGGATGCTTCCCGGCCCTTATATGGCCCTTCTTGCACAAACCCAGCCAGGGGTTATACCTCAAGCTTTTATTATGACAGTGGGCATCTTCGGCGGGTTGACCATGTACGTATTTACCACCAAAAAGGACTTCAACTTCATGGGCGGATTCCTTTTTGTGGGCTTAATTGCCATTATTTTGGCTGGAGTTGTTAATATCTTTTTCGCTTCTTCGGCTGTTCATTTTGCTATCTCGGCATGTGGGGTGCTTCTGTTCAGTGGATTTATTCTTTACGATACTTCCAACATCGTTTTGAGGTATCCGAGCAACGAATATGTGGCAGGCGCTCTTTCTCTCTATCTCGATTTCTTGAATCTCTTCATCCATCTACTGAGCTTGTTGAGCAGCTTTGGCGATGATTAATTTGCTCCACCTATAATAAACTAAGGCCACAAACTTTTCCCGGATCATTCCAAAAAGTTTGTGGCCTTTTTTTGTCCAAAGAGGTGAGAAACAGATCAAAGAACATCGCCGAACCGAATTTCCCCCTCATTTTCCCCGGAACTTTTTTGTGTTGAGGCAAGAGGGAAACCTTTTTTGGTGATTAAGATGATGCTTGATCCGCCAAATTTAAAGGCACCCAATTCTTTGCCTTTCCGCATAATGTCTCCAACCTTTCTATTTTCTCCCTCAATCCTGTCCACAATACTGCCCACGAAGGTAGCTCCAACGGCAACGATGAAAAAAGTCCCATATGTTTCATTCTTAAACGAATAAACCAACCTTTCATTAACACAGAATAGATCGTCAAAACGGCTGATCACGCTTGGCAGTACGGAAAAAAGATAGCCCTCAATTTTTTGGGGTAGGGCGGTAATCTCTCCATCCAGGGGCATATGAAAACGGTGGTAATCCTTTGGAGATAAATAGATGGTGACGGCATGGCCTTCATGAAATTCGCCCACTTGTTCTTGGGCGATTAGTTTTGGCAATGAGTAGCTCTTGTTTTTGATTACCCAAATTTTCCCGTCAATGACTTTGCTGTAGGAAAAAACTCCATCGGCAGGAGATATCATCCGGTCATTGGATTGGTCGAAAGTACGAAGCCCTTCTTTTAGCTTCCTCGTAAAAAAGGCGTTCAAAGTGGGATATCTTTCTATCCCCATCTCTGCCTCATCGAGACATACCCCAAATTTTTTTATAAAAAACGGGATCAAGCTTTTTGAGAGTGGATGATCGGCAAAATATCCAGCAAGCTTGCTGAAAAGATTTAACGGCAAACGGGTAAGGATAAAATAGGGGAGTTGGTAAAACTTCTCAATGAATGCGGTTGTATTCATGGCTATCATCCTATTAAATGCTATTCATGAAAGTCAATTTTTCAGAAGGATGAAACCATTCATAAGATATGAGGCAAGTTTGACATTGTTTTTGATATTTGTTAGTGTAGGAAAGTTGATTGTTTTCCAACATTTAGTGGCTTTTTGGAAAACAATGAAGACATTTTACCAATGCGATTATTCGGAAAGGAAACGATAATGAAAAAAGGTTTTTTAGCTATCCCGCTTATTTTGTTTTTCATGTTGACTGTAACCAGTTGCTCCATGTTCGGTGAAGAACCGGAAGAGGAAGATTATTGGGAAGAAGAAGCAGAGGAAGGGGCAGCTTCAGCACAGATTGATGAATTGAAGAGCAGGCTGAGTGACATCTCCAGTGATGTAGAAGAATCTGAGACAAAGGTAACCATGCTGGAAGATGATGCGGATAACATTAGAAGTAGGATCGAAGAAGAGAAAGATGCTATCCGTGACCTGGAAAGTGCTGTGGATCGCAAAGGCACGGGTTCAGGAGGTTCCTCGGAAGAGATCAGGGAGTTGGAAAGGGATATTAGAGATCTTGAAGACGACGTTGAACGGCTGAAAAATAAAAGAAGACGTTATTAAACTGCACATCAAGCAAAATCATTTGGATTTTGCTTGATGGCCAAAATACTGCACACCAAAAAAATATTCAGTCCAAGTGACTCGGCCTTTCGGATTACGGCGTCACTTTCTGATCCCGGATTAAGGTAAAGTTCCCGAATCCTCTTTTCCGCTATCCCACCTAATAGTTCCAATGTAATCACAGGGTTGGTATACATGCTAACCCTGTCGATCCTGTCTGGAATATCCTTGATATTTGCAAAGCACTTGAGCCCCTCGATTTCGCTCTCATTTTGGTTTACTGGAAAGACCATATGACCAGCCGCCATATAAGCCCGGACAGCCTTATTTCCAAATTTTGCCCTTTTTTTGGAAGCCCCAATTATCGCAATGTTCATACCTGCTCCCACCCTTTTCCCAATTTAAGCCGGCAACAACTATTTCTTAACGTTTTTATAGGGACAACTTGACCAATCTAAATACCAAAAGCGATTGAATTTTTGACGATGCCTATGCTATTCTACCTGAAATTTCCATTATGAAACATCCGCTGGTTGAAATAATTCTTTTCGGCCTGGAATATTAATTTTAGTCATTCCAAGTCAAAAAAAACTTCCCGAGAAATCATGAAAGAAATCCTTTTAGAAAGTGGTACCAACGAACTTGAAATTGTGGAATTTCACCTGGACATTGAAAACACCAATGATGGGGAACCCATTGGCGGTGGATGTTACGGTGTGAATGTCAGCAAAGTTCGAGAGATCATCAAAACCCCGGAGGTAATCTCTAAAATGTCCGGCAGTCACCCTTGTATAGAGGGCATTGTAAATATCCGGGGAAGGGTTATACCGGTCATTAACCTTCCAAAATGGCTCGGGAAACACGACGAGACCACGCCATTGAGAAGGATTATCATTACAGAGTTCAACAAAACCACCAATGGTTTTTTAGTTAATAGCGCCAGCAGAATTCATCGGGTTTCTTGGGAACAAGTGGAGCCTCCCACAGGCATTTTTGCCCAGGAAAGTGATGACTGCATTACGGGGGTGATCAGGTTTGGAGAAAAAATCATATTCATCCTGGATTTTGAAAGAATCGTAATGGAGCTTGACCCCAAGGGCGGATTCAAAGAAGACGTTTGTTTAGACAAAAAAGACCTACGGGAGGGAAAAAAGATTTTCATTGCAGAAGATTCCGGCATGGTGGCGAAATTGATGCAAACCAATCTCAGAAAAGCCGGCTATTTTGTACATTGGGATTATAATGGGCTCAATGCCTGGCAAAGACTGCAAGCGGTAGTTAAAGAGATGGAGCGTACCGGACAGCCATTGGGTGATTTTGTTCACCTGTTGGTATCGGATATTGAAATGCCGCAAATGGACGGGCTTCACTTATTAAAAAAGGTGAGGGAACACCCTGTATTGACTAATTTGCCTGTAATTTTGTTTTCTTCCATGAGTTCTGAAGACAATAAACGAAAATGGAAAGATCTTCAGGCCTCGGAAATAATTACCAAACCAGAAATTCCCATTCTGGTGGAGCGAGTAGACTATCATCTCGGGATTTGAGTAAAGCCTTTTCTTTCAAATAGACACCTTTTTAAACCTCACACTATTCCTATAAAATCTCTTGATTGATCTGCATTCACACTCTCTTTTAAGCGACGGCGTACTGATTCCTTCCGAACTCATTCGAAGGGCGGATAAGGAGGGGATTACCATTTTAGCTATTACCGATCATGTGGATCCATCCAATATTGAGCAGGTTGTGCCTCGAACGGTGGAAGCCTGTAAGTCAGCCAATGCTTATTGGAATATCCAGGCTATTCCCGGTGCAGAGATCACCCACGCACCTATTGAACTGATTCCAGCCTTAGTAAAAAAGTGCAGGGAACTGGGTGCACAACTGGTGGTGGCCCATGGCGAAACCATTGTGGAGCCGGTACCGGAGGGAACCAACAGAGCGGCAATAGACGCCGGGGTGGATATTCTTGCCCACCCGGGATTAATATCTTCGGATGAGGCCAAACTGGCGGGAGCAAAAGGAGTTTTTCTGGAGTTAAGTGGGAGAAAAGGACATGCTTATTGCAACGGGCATGTGGCTGCTTTAGCAAAACAAATGGGAGCGAAGCTTGTTTTTAATTCCGATGCCCATGCGCCTGGAGATTTTTGTTCCTCTGATTTGGCAAGGAAAATGATTCAGGGTGCGGGAGTAGGGGAGGTGGAGAAGGTTTTTCAGAACTCTAAAGAGCTGGTGGAAAGACTCATCAGATAGGAGTAGTGGAGTGATGGAGCAATGGGAAGCATATTTTCCACCATTCCAATACTCCAACATTCCATTATTCCTGAATCGGATTCTCAAACGATAAAGTTTATTTAAATTATATAAGGGCCTGACAGCCTAAACTACTACTTACTTTAAGAAGGTATTCTCAATGGCAACTGTAATAAAAAAGAAAATAGATGACAAAAAGCTGGATGAATTTATCTCCACTTCCGAGAGATTAATGATTGACTTGAATGAGAACTGGCCAAAGTATGCTTCCATATTGGGCATCGTTGTGCTGTTGGTTGTCATCCTGGTTTACATGGACAGTTCACAAAAAACGAAACGATCCTCAATGTTCCAAAAGATTTCGCAGGCGGAATGGGCGTCTACAGAGGCGAACAGGGATTCCACCATTAAAGAGTTGGAGGGAATCGTCAATGAGTTTGGCGGTGTTGAAGGAGTTGCATATGCGGAACTTGCTTTGGCCAGGCAGTACCTATTGGCTGGAAATTCGGAAAAAGGAAGCCAGCTTCTTAGCAAGATAGGATCAAATGATCCCACCAGTCTTTATTCTCAACTGGCTGCTCTGGAACTTGGCTCCCACTTGGAATTATCCGGCAAATGCAATGAGGCGCTTGGCAGGTTCAAATCCATTATTGACGGAACTGCTTCTTTTACCAAGGCCGAGGCTTATATTGGTTCTGGCCGATGCCAGGAAGTGGCTGGAGATAAAACAAGCGCTTTGGTGTCCTATAAGGCTTTTATCGAGAATTTTCCAGGATATGCAGGGCATGAGTTCGCAGAAGAGCGCATTAAGGTACTGGGCGGCTGACAAATTTTAGTTCCCATAAGATATATTATGTAAACTTGGAAATTCCCGGAAGTTTGACTCAATCAGCCTCCTCGGAAACCTCCTCTGATTTTTGCTTCTCCACCAAATCCATCAAAAAATAAACCAGTTCTTTCACTCCCTGACCTGTTACAGCCGAGATAGAGAAAAAAGGCATTTCTTTTTCCTCAAAAAAGCTCTTCAACTCTTCAAATCTTTCCCGGGCTTCGGGAACGTCGTTTTTATTGGCAACTACCACCTGAGGTTTTTTTGCAAGCTCTTCACTGAATTCCCTCAGTTCATGATTGATGACTTCAAAATCTTTGATTGGTCCTCTGTCACTTTCAAAATTCGCGAAATCCACGGTGTGTAGAAGAACCTTGGTCCTTTCTATGTGCTTCAGGAACTGAATTCCCAACCCTTTTCCTTTGTGCGCTCCTTCAATCAATCCCGGAATATCCGCCGCCACAAAAGATCGATAGCCTCCCACTTCCACCACCCCTAGATTTGGCGTAAGCGTGGTAAAGGGATAATTTGCTATCTTAGGATGGGACCTGGAAACGCTTGAAATAAAAGTAGATTTTCCTGCATTTGGCAAGCCGATAATCCCTACGTCCGCCATCATTTTCAATTCCAGGAAAAGCTGGAATTCTTCTCCTGGAATACCCGGCTGGGCATATCTGGGTGCCTTATTAGTAGAGGATTTAAAATGGGCGTTCCCTTTGCCCCCCATCCCCCCCTTCGCAACCACGTATTGTTCTTTTTCCTTAGTAAGGTCAGCCATAATCTCTTCTGTTTCCAGGTTTTTTACCAGGGTTCCTAAAGGGACCTTGATAATGGCAGTCTTGCCGTTTGCTCCATGCATATCGGAACCTAGGCCAGGTCTGCCCTTTTCTGCTTTGCAATGCTGGCGTTGTCGGAGGTCCAATAAAGTATGCAGCCGATTGGAGGCCTCTATAACCACATGGCCTCCATGTCCTCCGTTGCCTCCATTGGGTCCACCGCGCGGGATATATCTCTCTCTCCTAAAAGAAACGCAGCCTTTCCCACCGTCACCGGCTTTTACTTTTATTTTTACAGAATCTACAAACAGCATATTTTTCAGCATGTTAGATGGTTGTTTCTAAAATGCCCACCAGCTTATATAGGCGCAGAGTTGAAAAGCATTGACGAGTAACGAGTGACGAGTTAGAGCGGTTTTTTCTTGTCACTCGTTACTTGTCACTTGTTACTATGTTTCTATAGTATCATGGCCTCCAATCCCAAACAGCCCTGCCCAGCATATAAAAGGTAAAGAATAGCACGGGCAGGACGTATTGCACGGCAACGTGGCCACCCTCACCGAATGTCAATGCGGCTATGGAGACCACCACCCTGATGGCATAAATCACCACCAGAAGCAGGGTGAATTTGCGATAACCTTTGTAGATAAAGTACGCCAGGCCCATAAACAGGACCCCCAATATGGGGATAATGATTTTGAAATGAAGGCTGAAGTCGTGGGGGGGCATGGTGGTAAAAAACACCCCTAAATAGACCGCACCCATTACAAGGTAGGTGTATGCAGCCTGGTGATATTTCTTTAGCGAGTTTTCAGATGTTGCGTTCAAAATTTGTCCTTTAAATCAAAGATATGGAACCACGAATTTCACTAATTACACGAATTTTAAAAAGCCCTTGTCCTTTTAAATTTAATTCGTGTAATTCGTGAAATTCGTGGTTTAGAAAGTTTTTTCTTTTTTTGTGTCTTGGTTTCTTGGTGGTTTAAAAATTTAAAACATCTGTTCTTAATTTTCAGCCCAAATGCTTTCGATCACCTTAAATAAGTCATCCAGATCTTCCGGCATGATGTCCGCCATGTGGGCAATGCGGAAAGTTTTATTCTTGATCTTTCCGTAACCATTGTCGAAGACATACCCTCGCTCCGACAGCTTTTTTTTCAATCCTTCCAAATCTGCGTCCTTACTGTTTTTACCGGAAGTCAGGGTATTGGAACGATAGCCCTCCGGCGCAAACAGCTCAAAACCCTTGGAAAGAATCCATTCCCTGGTTTTTTCCGCCATCTTTGCGTGCCTTGCAAAGCGCTCCTCTATTCCCTCTTTCAGAATTCTGTCCAACTGAACACCCAGGGCATGGATCTGGCTGATGCATGGAGTAGACGGGGTATTATGTTTTTCGTCATTCTTGGCAAATTCGAGAAAGTCGAAGTAATACCCGCGATTGGGAGTTGATTTGGCCTTTTCCAGTGCTTTCTCGGAAACCGTAAACACGGCCAATCCGGGGGGAAGGCCGAAGGCTTTTTGCACGGATGCCACACATACATCCAGGCCCAAGATATCAACCTCTACTTTAGCTCCTGACATGGAACTCACCGTATCTACAATGAAAGATATGTCCGGGTATTCTTTCATCACCTCCGCGATTTCTTCTAATGGAGACATGGTACCGGTGGAGGTTTCGTTATGCACTATGGTCATGGCATCATATTTCCCCGTCTTCAGCGCCTCATCCACCATCTCGGGGAGGATTGGTTTTCCCCACTCCGCATGGACCGCATCGGCTTCGATTCCACAACGTTTGGTTACATCGTGCCACTTATCACTGAAGGCTCCGTTACAAAAATTGACGCATCGTTTTTGAACCAGGTTTCTTACCGCTCCTTCCATAACGCCAAAAGCGGAAGAGGTGGAAAGAAACACCCTCCCCTCCGTATAAAGAACTTTTTTCAATTTATCCGTGACCCTCTGATGTAGGGCTGCATAATCGGCGGAACGATGTCCCATCATGGGAACAGACATAGCATTCAAAACATCCTGATGAACTTCTACCGGGCCCGGTATAAACAACTTCTTGGCCATAAAACCTCCATGTTGAAAAAAAATGGTTAAAAATATAAGAACCATTAGGAACCGTTCACAGTTCCGGGTTCACGGTTCAAGGTTAAACACTTGCTCTCGCTGGCTCCATAGTCCCGATAGGGCTGTGGAGCCAAACTGCTGCAGTATGGCTCCACAGGGCTGCGCCACAATGGAGCCCGCTGTTTTAAGTTTTTTCGTCCCTCGGTCTTTTGCCTTTCAATCCTGAACCGTGAACCTGGAACCGTGAACCCTGTTTTTTGAACCTACGCACTTACCTATACACTAAAATACTCGCCCTCCGGATGATGAAAAGCCAGGGCACTTACTGACGCTTCCGGGTCCATCATCAAGCCATCCGTTAACTCTACACCGATATGTTTTTGGGGTTCCAGAAGCCGCCATAATTTCTTCTGATCTTCCAGGTTGGGACAAGCGGGATATCCGAAGGAGACCCGGATTCCCTGGTACTTGGCCTGGAAGACGGCGTTCATGGTCAAATTCGGATCATCCACAATCCCCCACTTCTTCCGCAATTCCAGATGCAACCATTCGGCGGCGGCCTCGGCGGATTCAAGAGCCAGGGCCTGAATTTGATGGGATTTCAAATACTCGCCCTTCTCTTTGTATTCCTCCGCCAATTGCCTGATTCCCTTACCTGCCGTGGTGACAAAGATGGCCATGTTATCCATTTCGCCCGACTCCAAAGGCCTGATAAAATCGGCCACGCATAAAAAAGGGTTTGTTTGCTTCCGCTCAAAGTGGAATCGTTCCAACTCGGTCTTACGGTCCGAGGGGTCATAGACGATGAGTTCGTTCCCTTCCGCCATCACGGGGAAGAAGCGGTAGACTGCATGGGTCTCCATGAGCTTTTTCTCAATGATCTCTTCCTGGAATTCGGTGATAGCCTTTTGCAGGTCAATGGCCTTCTGGTCCCCTGCCTCCAGCAATCTTTTTAAACTCCCCTTCAAGCCCAGGTGCCTTCCGTAAAGCATGTTCGGGTTGATGTAGGGAAAAATGGAACGGAGGTCCAGCTCCTTCATTACATGGAGTTCATAATCAGGGGCATTCAGGATGGGATTGGTGGTTGAAACACCGGACCTTTTGGGAACGGTGGCCACCGCTGCTTCTTTGTTTTTCGCAGGCGATTCCGCCGCCACGGCCGTAGCCTCTGCTTGTTTCTCCATCCCTTCCTTCAAAAAGGCTTCTCTCCCCTCCCCTACCAATTGGTTCACCAGGCTAAGGCCTGCCATGGCATCCTTCGCGTAAAAAACCGGCGCGTTGTAAGCCGGACCTATTCGAGAATAAGTGAATTTAGACGATAACGCCGCACCGCCAACGATGATGGGAACCTGGATACCGGCATTCTTGAAATCCTCAGCGGTGGTAATCATCTGCAAAGCAGATTTCACTAACAGGCCCGATAGCCCGATCATGTCCGCCTGATGTTCCTTTTGCGCCGCGATGAGGGTGGCGGAGTCGATCTTGATTCCCAAATTCACCACCTCGAAACCGTTGTTGCTCAGGATGATATCCACCAGGTTCTTCCCGATGTCGTGCACGTCTCCCTTTACCGTGGCGAGCAGCATCTTTCCCTTCACGGTGACGTCCGCCTTGTCCATGAAAGATTCCAGGTGGGTAACGGACGCCTTCATGGCCTCCGCCGACTGAAGCACCTCCGCCACGATCAACTTGTTGGCGTTGAAGAGTCTCCCCACCTCTTCCATTCCTTTCATAAGAGGGCCGTTGATGATATCCAACGGCTTCATCTTATTCATGGCCTTGTCCAGATCCGCCAATAGGCCGTCCTTGGAACCTTCGATGATGTAGCCGGCAAGACGCTCCTCCAGGGGCCGGGACTCCTTGGGCCTATGGTCGGTGGGTTTTTTATCTCTGTAGTGGTCCGCAAAGGCGGCCACGGGATCGTGATTGTTTTTTTCGGTGAGACGCCAGAACAGCAGGTCGTCGGAAAGCTCCTTTTCTTCCTCGGAGAGAGAGGCGTATCGCCGGATTTTTTCGGAATTGACGATGGCCGAGGTGAGTCCGGCCTGGACGCAATGGTAGAGGAAGACGGAGTTCAATGCCTCCCGGCCCGCCGGGGGCAAACCGAAGGAAACGTTGCTGATGCCAAGAGTAGTATGACAGTTAGGGAACTCTTTGGTGATGAGTTTCACCCCTTCCATGGTTTCTTTAGCGGACCCGATATAGTTCGCATCTCCGGTGCCCACAGGAAATACCAGGGGATCAAAGATGATGTTGCTTTCATCAATGCCGTATTTTTCGGTAAGCAGTTGACGGGAACGCCGTGCCACTTCCAGTTTCCTCTGGGCGGTAATGGCCATGCCGTGCTCGGGGTCGTCGTCGATGCATCCCACCACCACCGCCGCGCCGTATTTTTTTAAGAGAGGGCAAACGATGGAAAAGCGCCCTTCCCCGTCTTCCAGGTTGATGGAGTTCACCACCGATTTTCCCTGGGTGTGTTTTAATGCCATCTCCATCACTTTGGGATCGGTGGAATCGATCATGATGGTGGACTTCACCTTTTTGGCCACAAAGGGGATGAAATTCTCCATATCTTCGTACTCGTTCCGATCCGGGTTAGCCAGGCAGACATCGATGATGGACGCGCCGCCCTTGGCCTGGCGTCTGGCGATCTCCGACGCTTCTTCGAACTTTCCACCCACGATGAGATTTTTAAAGATTCGGGAACCGATGACATTGGTCCGTTCTCCGATGAGATACGGCCTTCCCTGGTCTTCGATTTCCAGATACTCGATTCCGGTGACAGCCGGGACGCTTTTCGTTACGGGAATCCGAGGGCCCCTCCCCTTCACCATCTCCGCGATGGCCTGGATGTGGGCCGGAGTAGTCCCACAGCATCCTCCGATGACATTCACCCATCCTTTATCCACGAACCTTTCCAGCTTTTGGGCCAGAGATTGCGGGGTTTCTTCGTAATTTCCATCCTCGTTGGGAAGTCCGGCGTTGGGATAAACGGAAATGTGGCAACTTGCCATTTCCGATAGGCTACGTATCTTTTCCGTCATAAATTCAGGTCCCGTGGCGCAGTTGAGTCCGATGGAGAAGATGTCCAGATGTTTCAAGGAGGTATATGCAGCCTCCACCCCCTGCCCTGCCAACATGGTGCCGGTGGGCTCAATGGTAAGGCTTATCATCAAAGGGACCTTGCTTCCCAGTTCATCCCTGGCTTTAAGGAGTCCGATGGAGGCGGCCTTAATGTTCAGGGTGTCCTGACAGGTCTCCAGCAAAAGGGCATCGGCCCCGGCCTCAACCAAGGCCAAGCCCTGCTCGTAATAGGCGTCCATTACTTCATCAAAGGTAATTCCTCCGGTAACTGAAATGCTCTTAGTGCCGGGTCCGATGGAGGCCGCCACCAACCTGGGCCTTTCCGGGGTAGCGAATTGGGCTGCCGCTTCTTTGGCGATCTTTATTGCGGCGGCATTGATCTCTTTCACACGATCCTGGAGCCCATATTCAGCCAGGGGAACCCTGGACCCGCCAAAGGTATTGGCCTCCACCATATCCGCCCCCGCTTTGAAGTAAGCTTCATGAACCTCTCGGATGATATCGGGACGGTGGATATTGAGCATCTCCGGGCAGCCATCGTATTCCTTGCCGCCATAATCTTTTTCGGTAAGTTCGTATCCCTGGAGCACGGTACCCATGCCACCGTCCAGGACAATTATTTGTTTTTTTGCTAATTCATAAAGATCCGGCATATTTAATTCCTTAAAAAGTTTGGGAAGAAAAAACGTAAGTACGGCATGAGGTTCAACATTCAGAGTTCACGGTTCCGGGTTAAAAGCTTCTAAACCTTGGTCCTTTAACCGTGAACCTTTGAACCTGATAACACCTAAGCACTATTTCAGGTTGGGGTATATTGAAATTGGAAGGAGAAAGCGTAAATGATTAGCCTAAATACAACTCTTTAAAATCAAAGACTTGGAACCACTAATTACACAAATTACACGAATAATAAAAAAACCTTTAAAACAGGAACAAATTCTTAAATACCTAGCCCATGGAACACACGGAAAGGTCCTTATTTTTTTTCTGTGTATTCCGTGTGTTCCGTGGGCTAGGCTGGTTTTTAACACTTAGCAAACATTCATTATAAATTCTCTGGCCAAGAAATACAAAAGGTGCAGTTTGCGCCATGGTTTGGAAGGTCCTGGGAACATGGAAATAAAGCTGTAGGGCACTTCCAAGAGCTCACTTTTTTGAGCAAACCCACCACTATTCCCCCTTTGTTAATTGGGTTAGGGGGTTGTAAATCTTACGTTGATTTTCACGTTTTCCTATTTGGAGTGTGGCAACCGTGTTGCTACTC
>JAJDAS010000112.1 GCA_029261755.1 Nitrospinia bacterium | reverse complement strand
TTTCCTCAAAGCCTTCAAACTCCTCCAGAACTTTTAAAGATTCGGAAGAGACCATTTGAGACTCCTTGGCCAGGCGTTTCTTTAAAAGACTGCGCTTGTGCATTTTGTTAAAAAAATCTACGGCCTCATTAATGTATCCGTTGCGGGAACTTTTTACTCTCCTGAGAATGTCTTCCGTTTCCCGGAACACTTCCTCTTTCATTTTTAGGGTTAATACCTTGGATGACATAATACTCTCCTTTATTAAACAGGGTTCATAAAGGCAGTATATACCTTTGGTGTTACCAGGTCAAATCGATTTTACTCTTTTTGTTCAAGAACCCTTGAGCGAAGTTTCCAGGTCAAGCACAAATTCTTTAACATGGGGCTTGAAAAAGAGAAAAGGGACAGGCGGATCATGTATTGCGACTTCCAAAATACGAGAGACAATCCCCGGAAACATACAAAATAACCCTTGATTTTAGCCTTTAATGTGCTATAATCACCCATGATTTTAGCAATACAGAGGAGCTAATCATGGGTTTTATGCACCGTTTTGCCCTGGACCATCTCCAGGAATGGAAAAATAAAAGAAAGCGAAAGCCCCTCATCATCCGTGGGGCCAGACAGGTGGGAAAGTCCTGGCTGACCAGGCTCTTCGCTGCAAAGGAATTTTCCTCCCTCGTGGAGGTGAATTTCGAACGAGACCCCGATGCCGCCACACTTTTTGAGTCCAACTCCCCTCAAAAGATCATTGGCCTGCTGGAACTCCACCGGAACCGGCGCATTGAACCGGGGAAGACCCTGCTTTTCCTTGATGAAATTCAAGCCGCCCCCAAGGTGCTATCTTCCCTGCGATATTTTTATGAGGAATTACCGGAACTCCATATCCTGGCCGCCGGATCTTTGCTGGAGTTCGTCCTGGCCGAGCATGACTTCTCCATGCCCGTAGGAAGGGTGGAATACCTACACCTGGGACCTATGTTTTACGAGGAATTCCTCATTGCCTCGGGAGAAAACCGCCTCCGTGATTTCCTGGCCTCCTTCGAGCTTGGTGATGAAATACCGGAAGCAATTCATAAACGGCTCATGGACCATCTGCACATTTTCCTCGCCACCGGAGGCATGCCGGAATCCGTTGAAAGCTGGGTGGTGGACCACTCCCTGCAAGTGTGCGAAGAGGTCAAACAGTCCATTCTTTCCACCTATTTTGATGATTTCGCCAAATACGGGAAACGAGTAAATGTGGAACAAGTGAGGAAGGTTTTCAAAAAGCTTCCTTCTCTGGCGGGGTCCAGATTCAAATACGTGAACGTCGATCCAGGTGAGCGGGCCAAGGACATAGCCAGGGATTTAGGTTTACTTTGTTTGGCCAGGGTGGCGTATCCCGTGCGACACTCTTCATGTTCCGGGGTACCCTTGGGAGCACAAGTGGATGAACGAAAATTCAAGGTCCTCTTTCTGGATGTGGGCCTTCTTTCCAGCGGTTGTGGACTAACCCTTTTGGATATGGAAAGGGCCGAGGATGTGATGTTGGTAAACCGGGGGTCAGTATGTGAGCAATTCGTGGGGCAGCACCTGCTATATTCTCTTCCACCCTATCGGGAGCCGGAACTTTACTTTTGGACCAGGGAAAAGAAGAATTCTGCTGCAGAACTGGATTATGTGATTTCCGAGGGAACATCCCTTGTTCCCATTGAAGTGAAGGCAGGAAAAGCGGGAACGTTAAAGTCCCTGCATCTTTTCATCAAGGAAAAACAAAGGCCGGTGGGCATTCGCCTGAATAGCGCCCCCCCATCCATTTTGAATACGGAAACCCATCTTCCGGGTGGGGAATCGATTCCTTTTAAGTTAGTGTCCCTCCCTCTTTACCTGGTTGGTCAGCTTAGGCGGCTAGCGAAAACAGTTGCGGATCCGTAGTTTAATCCAAGTTGTTTACGGGCAACTTCCCAATCAATCTCCTGCTTTTCTAAATAGGCGGGTTCGGGATTGGAATCAGCGTCGGAAAAGTAAACCAAGGACTTCCCAATATCTAAGGAATGCAGGAAACAAGGAAAAAACCGAAAAAGCAAAAAAAACTATAAAGACCCTTCCTGCCTTTCCTTCTTTCCTAAGAGAAAAATGGATCTTGATTTTGCAGCATATGCCTTTGGTATTATCAGATCAAATCGATTTTACCTTTTTGGTTCCAGGTTGGCTTATGGCACTAATCCTCAAAATCCGCATATATCCCTGGGATACTCCTAAATGAAAACAGCCGGATTGCAGTGGAACCGAAGGCTAAGGGCCTTTATTTGGCGTTTGTTCAAATCCCGCTTGCCGGAAAGAATTTCGGAAATAACTCCTGGGCTTCCTAACTCCGTTAGATCCTTTTGCTTAAGCCCATGCTCCTGCATTAAATATTTAATACATCCTATTGGCGTCCCCACAGGTTCCGGTATGTTTCTCCTCTCGTAATCGGCAATCAAAGCGCCGACAATATCCAGGAGTCCCATTACCGGATGACTTTCTTCTCCTTTGGTTGCATCCATCAAATAGTCAGCAAACTTCATCAATTGTTTCAATTCCTTATCATTTCTCGGGGGGGAAAGGGTCATAGAGATTGAAGGCCAAACCTTAATTAGTTTTTCGTATTTTGGTACCATACATCCTCCTTCCATTTTCCTTTTTCATATTCCTTGTGAGTCAAAATATGCCTGATGAATAGACGCTTCATCTTGTAACGAATGAAGGTAATTAATCTGTATTTATTTCCTCCAATATTAAAGACTACAAAATTTTTTACATGATCAGCGCTCGAAAATAAATTTTTCACATCAGCAAAGGATTTAAAATTTTCATGTTTCACAATTCTATACCAATGCTCCAAAGAGTGGCTTGCCTGTGAGTGTTTTGAGGAAAATTGTCTGATCTTTTTATAGCTAATAATGTGCATGGCCGCTATTTAAATTCTCAATATGAGAATATATTATCTTGTTAGAGTTATTTTGTCAATTGAAAAATGAAATTAATCACGAGCTTTATGCGCTGCTTTGCCCTGAACCATCTTTTGAAATAGAAAAGTGATTTACAAGGCGATGAAAGCGGAGGTATTGATATGGAAAACCATGGGAAAGAAGGGTTTCAATTCAATTATGGGTCTTAAAGGATTCCCTGCTTCAAATTGCGGATAATATAGAAAACAAAAAATCGCTAAAAACTCAGTCCTTTCCTTCTAATGGTGGAAAGACGAATAGCAAATATTGGGTGTTGAGGGGGATGAGGGATGTGTGGGGAAAAATTGGGAAATGAAGTGGAAATAAAATGAAAAGAAAAAATTAGTGCAAAACTATGACGATATTATTTTTCAAATTTTCCCTTTTGGCGGGGGGCAGGGTTCGCAGCTTTTTATTTTCATTATTTGGGGGGAAGGTTTTCCTCAAAGCTTTCAAATTCCTCCAGAACCTTTAAAGATTCGGAAGAAACCATTTGAGATTCTTTGACCAGGCGTTTCTTTAAAATACTGCGTTTGTGCATTTTATTAAAAAAATCCACGGCCTCATTAATGTATCCGTTGCGGGAACTTTTTACTTTCCTGAGAATATCTTCCGTTTCACGGAAAACCTCCTCTTTCATTTTTAGGGTTAATACCTTGGATGACATAATACTCTCCTTTATTAAACAGGGTTCATAAAGGCAGGGTATACCTTTGGTGTTACCAGATCAAATCGATTTTACTCTTTTTTGTTCAAGAATCCTTAAGCGAAGCTTCCAGGTCAAGCACAAGCTGTTTAACATGGGACTTAAAAATAATTTTCACGATTTCCCAATCAATCTCCTTCTTTTCTAAATAGGCGGATTCGGGATTGGAATTAATTTAAAAGAATCATAATTGGCCCGTCCTTTTTTCACTGAAGCTTAGGAATGCAGGAAACAAGGAAAAAACCGAAAAAGCAAAAAAACTATAAAGACCCTTCCTGACTTTCCTGCTTTCCTAAGAGAAAAATGAAAATCCCATGATTATTCTTTCTGCGAAGATAGGTTAGTTGGTCCAGTCAAACCGGAAATGCTTTTCAATAAAAGCCTTGACCGATTCCTTTGGCATATTGCGTTGGCGACCTTTTCCAAGAGAAAAGAGGTTGCTCAACTTTTGCAGTGACCTTGGCAGGGTTTTAAATTTGTTTCCATCCAGATGGAGAACCGATAGAGCGGCAAGTTTGCCTAATTCATCTGGAATGTTAGATAGTTGGTTGGAATTCAAGCCCAGCTTTTTTAAATGCACCAAGCTCTCGATCTCCTTGGGAAGGACCGCCAATTGATTGTTGTCCACCAGAAGCCAGGATAGTTGGGCTAAACTACCTACTTCCCCTGGAAGCGCAGTTAGGCGGTTAGAGCGTAAATCAAGATGGTTTAGCTTCGTCAGGCTCCCTATTTCTTTGGGAAGGGATGTAAGCTGATTTCCGTTCAAATGCAGTACGCTTAGTTCTTTCAGGTTTCCTAACTCCACTGGTAAGGCGTTGATTTGGTTGGAATCCAGGCTGAGCCAAGTCAATTGCGTCAGTTTCCCCAATACATGGGGAAAGGAGTTGAACTGATTAGCCCGCAGGTCCAGATGGGCAAGCTTTGTCAGGTTCCCAATTTCCACGGGCAGGGCTTTAAGCCCATTGGAACTCAAATTAAGATGAGTGAGGCTTGTTAGCTGGCCTATCTCTTTAGGAAGGCTCGTGAGTTGGTTGGAGTCCAGGTTGAGCCAGGTTAAGTGGCTCAACTTTCCTATCTCCGCAGGAATAGTGGTGAGTTGGTTGGAGTACAAACCCAGCATGGTCAATTGAGTCAGGCTTCCCAGATTTTTTGGCAGGGAATGGAACTGGTTGGAATCCAAAAAAAGTGTAGATAAATCGGTTAAATTTTCCAGCTCGTTGGGTAGAGTGGTGAGTTGGTTGGAGCGTAAATCCAAGTGCGTAATCTTCTTCAAGCCCCCTATCTCTTTGGGGAGAGAGGTGAGTTTCTTGTCCAAAAAACTTAAGGTAACAATATTGCCCGCTGGATCGAACTCCACGTCCCTCGCTTTTTCTTTTAAAAAGCTTGCCAGTTTTTTATTTGGTACATACTGATCAATCTTTTGGGCCACCACCTCCGGGCTATCCTTGGCCGGGTCTGCTCCGAAAGGGTCAACCACAGGGCCTGAAGCGGCTTCCTGCCAACTTAATACCATAAATAGTGAAGCAAACAGCAAAATCCTTTTCATTTGGGGTTCTCCTATGGATTTGAACATCAAGAGTGAACATTTTAAGGGTTTTTCCACCTTATTGCCATCTGATCTTTACCCATAATCCATTTTTCTGGAGACGGGCGGTTTATTCCATTGTGGAACATGTTTTTTCATTTTAATCCACATAGCCGTAATATCATCAAGGCGTTGCAGACCCAGCCATATAGTTTGGGTTCCAGGCT
>JAJDAS010000111.1 GCA_029261755.1 Nitrospinia bacterium | reverse complement strand
CGATGTTCAGTGTTCGACGTTCGATGTTAGGTGTTAAATCTTTCTCCTCTTCCTTTTGCAAAACCTTTTGCTAACCATAACTCTCATAACCGGATCAAAAATGTTGCAAACTCCCGACTTTAAAAAAACTACTGTCATTTTTCTTTCCTGCCTGATTTTTGCCACAGCCGTTTTTTCCGGATGCGCGGCAATTTTCAGCGATTATCTTAATAAGCTTGGACCGGAAGCGTTAATTGCCGAAGGGAAAAAATTGTTTAAAAATAAGGACTACCACAATTCGGAAAAGGCGTTCAAAAAATTTACCGAGGACTTTCCTAACCACAAAATGATGGATGTGGCACTTATGAGCCTTGGGGACTCCATCTATTATCAAACCGAAAGATATCTCGAAGCTGATTTCCAATATCTCAATTTCATAGAAATTTACCCGGTACATCCCATGGTGGACCGAGCCTATTTTTACAAGGCCATGTGCAGCTTCAAACAGATAGAGGTATACAACAGGGACCAGACCAATACCAACGACGCCATAAAAAATTTTGAGACAGTCATTACCCAATACCCGAAAAGCAAATATTACAAAAAGGCCAAAAAATATTTAAAAGAATGCCAAGGTCTCCTCGCGGAAAGCACCTTTCATGTGGGCAAATACTATTATAATGTTCGTGCCCACCAGTCCACCATCAACCGAATGAGAGAGTTGATTGCAACCTATCCCAATTTCAAAAGAAATGATGAGGCCCAATTTCTGATTGCTGAATCGTATTACAATGAGGAGAACTACCCCAAAGCGGCGGTAGAATACAGGTTGTTTCTCAAAAAATACCGTAAGAGTTCATTTCGCACCACTGCAAAAAACCGTTTGAGAAAACTTAAAAAGTAATAATTCTTCTATATACCGCCAGTTTGTTTGCAATGATTCCCGGTGGATTGGTATTGGTCAGTTTTTGGCACGATTTGTGCTTTTAAATCTTTGAATCGCGCTTTTTTGACTAAAAGCGTCTGAATTTCTTCGTAAGAGAACATGGCATTTTAACAGGGGCAAAATAATGCCACCAAAGTCCGGCAATGGAAAGCGAAACAAGTTTATTTCCGATAAGTCGTGTAGAAAAGGAATTTCGTTAGTTTCCGATACTACGCTCAGCTCCTATCTGAAGGAAATCAGCAGTTATCAGCCCTTGTCACGGGAAAACGAGGAAAAACTGGGGCGGAAAATTCACGAAGGCGACCAAAAGGCCCTGAATGAACTGGTGACGCACAACTTGAAGTATGTGGTGACTGTTGCCAACAAATATCGTGGATGCGGCATTCCCTTGTGCGACTTAATCAATGAAGGGAATATCGGGCTCATCCAGTCTGCTAACAAAATCGACCCCGACAGGAAAGTCAAATTCATCACTTACGGGGTCTGGTGGATTCGGCAGTCCATCATGCATGCCATTGCTAATAATTCCGGTACGGTGCGCCTCCCAATCAAGCAGGCCGGCATACTCTCGAAAATTGAGAAAAAATTCCGGGAGATGGCGCAAACCAATAGCAAAGAGCCCTCGCCGCAGGAATTGGCCAATGAGTTGGGCATACGGGTAGCAGAGCTGGAATCGATCATGCGCGTTTACCGTACCCACCTTTCCCTCAACACGCCCATCAAGGACCAGATCGAGGCGTCCTACCTGGATTTTTTAGTTGGGAAGGAAGCTATCTCCGCAGAGGCATCTTTGATCAAAAAAGACCTGGCCTCCGAAGTCCTGATCCTTTTGAAAGAGTTGTCGGAGAGGGAATCGTTGATCTTGAGGCTTCGATTTGGCTTCGACGGGCCTCCGTTTACCCTGGAAGAGATCGGAAAGCTGACCAATCTGTCCAGGGAAAGGGTGAGGCAGATAGAAAAACGAGCCAAGGAAAAGCTTCGGGTCAAGGCAAAATCCAAATTGTTGGAAGAGTACCTGACCTAAAATGAGACATCTAATTCTATCTATCATTGCCGCCTCTTTGTTCTTCCTCCAGGCTCCATCCGCCCAGGGAGAAGTCTTTTTCTTCAGGGATAAAAATAACGATTTTTATTTCACCGACAATCCGCCAAACTCCTCATTCAAACGTCTCTTCCCTGCGAAACATAAGAAGATCAGAAAGGCATACCGAAGCGGGAGAGATGTCCGCTCCAACAAAGCAGTCAAAAAACAAATCCAAAAGGTGTCCAAAGAATACAAGGTGGACTCCAAACTCATTGAGGCCATCATTCAAGTGGAATCCGGTTTTGACCCGAAAGCCATCTCCAGGGCGGGAGCAATGGGCCTGATGCAGCTAATGCCGGAAACGGCAAAAGACATGGGTGTGCGCTATCCCTATGATCCCCTTCAAAATATTACAGGCGGGACAAAATATTTCAGAAAAATGCTCAAAACTTTTCGTGGGAATACCAAATTGGCCTTGGCCGCTTACAATGCCGGTCCTACAGCGGTGAAGGCTTACCGAGGAGTACCCCCTTACACCGAAACCCGGAATTATGTCAAAAAGGTTCTGGCCGCTTACAATAAAAAAAATCCTCGCAAGAAAATTCAACCCCAGAGAGAAAAAATTTTCCATATTGTCCAGAAGGACGGCACGCTCCTTCTTAGAAATTAGGGCAATACCCAATCTTTCGTATTAGCAACTACCCATGCTAATTACCATCTCCATTCTCATCGTCTCTTATCTTCTGGGCGCAATACCCTTTGGGGTTCTCATTTCGCAATGGGGGATGGGAATCGATGTCCGCAAAGTGGGGAGTGGAAACATCGGAGCTACCAATGTCTTGCGGTCCGGAGGTAAAAAAGAGGCTGCATTAACACTGCTGGCCGACGTGCTGAAAGGGTGGCTCCCTGTTTTTTTCGTTCAAACCTATGCGGGAGATGCCAAATTGGCGGCCCTGGCCGGTTCGGCGGCGGTGGTGGGGCACATCTTCCCGGTTTTTTTAAAGTTCAGAGGTGGGAAAGGGGTTGCCACGGCACTGGGTGTCATGTTTGCCCTGATGCCCAAGGCCGCCCTCGGCGCTATCATCCTCTTTACCATTGTCACCTACTTATCCAAACACGTATCCCTGGGGTCCATTTCCGCCGCCGTTGCCATGCCTTTCTTAGGCTGGTATGTTCCCTACGGTCCCTATTCCATCTACGCTTCCTCCTTCATCGCGGCCCTCATCGTTTTCCGGCACCATGAAAACATCAGCCGGTTGCTGGCGGGAGAAGAACATCGGCTGGGGGAAAAGAAAGATTCATAGAAAAGGCATTTTTGATTTCAGATTTTAGATTGGTGGTAGTTTTTTTTTAATATTCCCTCCAGCGCCTCCTTGGTCCTTACCGGAAAATATTTTCCGGCCAGAGTTAATAGGCTAATATGGGAACACGCGAATTTGAGATCGGAAAAGGTATCCAGGTCGTACCATGGAGGAAGGGTGGAAACTCGTAAATTCAGTTCCGATACCCGGTCCATGGCTTTTTGCAGGACATCCTCCGTGCCCATATCATCATCCGGGAAAATGGCGTGAGGCTGGTTTCGCATCCCCGCCAAATAATATCCCCCATCCTTGGAAGGGCCGAAGACCACATCGTGATTGTCTAACAAGGTAGAGGCTTCCTCAATCAATTCGGGAGGAAAGGTGGGGCTGTCCACGCCGATTACCGCCATTTTTCGATACCCTCGGGCGAACATTTCGGAAAAGGCGTTTTGGATCTTCAGGCCAAGGGTATTCCCTTGTTGCAGAAACAGTTCGATCCCGGTTTTACTCTTTAAGTCTTGAAAAAAAGCCGTATGCTCGGAGGGAGCGCACGCCATGAAGGCGTCCACTTCGGCGACATTCTTCACCTTTTCGATGGTATCAAGAATCCACACCTCTTGGAGCCGTGCGGAGTCCCGGGGCGAGATAAGGGGTTGGAGCCGGGTATTCACCTGGCCGGGCACCGGACATTTCGCGAAAATCACCAGAGCGGTTGGGTTCATTAATGTGTCTGCTTGAAAAGGGAAGGGTTTTCAACCGATAATACAAGGAAGTGTTTTTCAAGTCAAAATTATCCATAACCGAACGTAAATCAAAGGAGGTGAATTTATTTTGAGAATTCTATCACTATCGTTGGCTTTGTTATTTGCGGTAGCTGTCAACGGCGTCTCCATGGCGGAAAGCAATTGCCCTCTCACTGGAAAAGGTGCTGCTATAGGCGGAAAGGCCGATTGTCCTAAGGGCGGGTCTTATGAAGGTAAAAAGAAGTGCGCCCTCGGCAAGTTTATCTGCAAGGCCACCAAGAACGCAGCCCAGTTGGGCTTGACCGATGAGCAGGTAGAAAAGCTGCAAGCCCTCAAGCTGGAGTGTAAGAAGGTCAAGACCCTGGACGGCGCCCAGATCAAGGTAGCGTGCATGGACCTTAAGGCCATGATGGCTCCGGAAAAATTCGATTTGGAGAAAGCCAAGGCACAGCTAAAAAAGAAGATGGACCTGGTCACAGGCAAGAAGATCAAGCAGATGGAGCTTTATCAAAAGGCTATTGCCGTATTGACTCCGGAGCAGTTAAAGAAGATGAAGACCATTACCTGTCCGAAATCCGGCTCACCAGTTCCTCCCAAGGATTGCCCCAAAACCGGCGGCCAAACCAAGAAGGGACCTGCAAGCATTTTGCCCACCCCGGACGCATCTAAGAAAGTTTGTCCACTGGAATAAGTAGAGAAATCATTTTATTAAAGGGAAAGGCGATTCCGAAATATTCGGGATCGCCTTTTTTTGTTTGTGCTGCCTTGCGACATCTTTTACCGGGTTCAGTCTCGGGAAAAACATAGATTCTTACACAGTAATTCTGATCTTACAACTTAAAGCAAAAAAAGGGTGAAAGCGAAATAAAAGCATTCTAATGTGCAACTTGAAAGTTAGCAGTTACAACATAATTTACCGCAAGGTAGTCTCCTGGATAAAGAACGTTACTAAAGTCCAAAGTACCACCAGACAAAATGCAATCAACAGCATTAACCTAAAATTTCCGATGGACTTGTCCTGATAAGACGCTAAAGGGTCTCTATCTAGTTCCACATCGGCCTTTTCACATAGGCTTGCATAAATTTCCTTCATCTCCTCCCATTTTTCGGGAGAGATTCCGGCGCCATTTTGATTCCAATGCAGGACGGCATTGGCTTCCTCGTCCGTTAATTCCCTGTTCAACTTGCTCTTCAAAATGTGTGCTTCCATTATCATGCTCCCGGATTGGCAATCTGTTTTAAAATCATATGGTTCGGTTCATGCGGGTATGATAGCCCAGTGAAAGCCTTGCCTTCAACTAGTGGTTCGCATATCCTATTTAATTACTGGTAAAAATGCGCATCAAGTTACCTGGCAGTCTTATGCACAAACAAATACTTAACCTGGACCTTTCCACATTATGAAAAACCTTCTAAAAAAGATTTTGACTCTCCTTTTGTCTGTTTCCATACTTCTCCTTCTTTCCACGGAATCCAGAGCAGAGAAACCGGGTGGTCCTGCAGGTAAAAAGGGTACGCCTCCTCCCACCGGCGTCATGGTGGCGGAGGCTAAAAAAGAGGCCGTTCGAGAAATAGTTTCCGTGGTGGGTAGCGTGGAATCCCCACGAATTTCCAGAATCGGGTCCGAGGTGGAGGGCCTTGTGGAGGAAATTTTTCTTGGAGAAGGAGACCTGGTTAAAACAGGGCAGACCTTGATTCAGCTCTCCAACTCACAACTTAAAATTTCCCTTGCGGAAGCAGTGGCCGAGAAAGAGGAGTCCCACAAAAAACTTCTGGAGTTGATGGCGGGGAGCAGGCCGCAGGAGATCGAAAAAGCCAAAGGGGGCATGAAAGAGGCGGAAGCCCTGTGGAAAAAAGCGGCCAAGGAGCACACCCGATATGAAAAACTTTTTAAGGACGAGGTTATCGATGAACGGCTTTTAACCAATTCTCAACTGGAGGCTGTGGCCGCCGAAAGGGTTTTTCTGCAAAGAAAGTCCTCATACGAGTTAGCCCTGGAGGGAACCAGAAAAGAGGTGATTGCTATGGCCGAGGCAGCCGTTAATGTGAAAAAGGCCAAAGTCTCCCTTCTGAGAGACAAGTTGAAAAAGACTTCCATCACTTCTCCGTTTGACGGTGTGGTGGCTGAGAAGTTCGTGGAAAAAGGCGAGTGGGTTACCCTGGGGCAGCAGGTCTTCAGGGTCTTACAGATCCACCCGCTATGGGTGACCCTGCCCGTCCCGGAATCGGTGGTGAGCCAGGTTCATTCTGGAACGGAGGTGTCGCTGGAAATGGACGCCTTCCCGGAGCGTGTTTTCACAGCTAAGGTTTTTCAGGTCATCCCCGAAGCCAACAAAGGCTCCAGAACTTACCCTGTCCGGCTCTTATTAAAAAATCCTGACAGGCTATTAAAAGTCGGCATGATGGCCAAGGGTTTTATCCCTTACGGTAAAGAGAGGCAGGCCCTGATGATTCCCCAGGACGCCGTTACGGTGTCGCAGGGAAGGAAAAACGTCTTTGTTGTGGATGCAAAAAACACGGCGAAGGCTGTCCCCGTGCAAACCGGCGTGCTTCAGAAAGGTTTTATTGAGGTAAAAGGAGATTTGAAACCGGGGGACCTGGTTGTTACACGAGGGGGGGAAAGGCTGCGCCCAGGGATGTCTTTAAAGATCCTGAATCCCGTGGCTTTGCAGCTTACCGAGGATAAGCAAGCGGGGCAGGGGAAATGAAAAGCTATCGTTGAAACATTTCAGTGGTAAAGACTGTAGGCAGAACTCCATAAGCGCTAAATTTTTTTGATCCCTGGTGATTTTGATTGGAAATTGGAAATTTTATATTGGAAATTTTAAATTTGTCCACGAAACACCTGAAGTCTGATGCGATTTCTCACTAATGATCGAAAAAAATGTTCAAAAAATTTGCAATTATAAATTTACAATCTCCAATTTCCAATTAATTTAGAGCTTATGAGGCAGAGCCTCCATGTATGGGTTCCCAGGGAGACCCTGGGAACCAGAAGGCACTAAAAGTCACCTGCCTCATCATCTCCGCCCTTCCATAATCTCTATCAGACGGCCAACGAGGCTCTGCAAGTTATCTGACTGATCCGAAAGTTTTTCGGCAATGGAAGCCGTTAGGTCGGCATTGGAAGAAGCGCTTTGGCTAACCTGGTCAAGCGTCTTCATGTCCCTTGTTACATCCGACACCATGGAAGTCTGTTCGTTAGCGTTTTGTTCCAGTTTTTCCACACTTGCATTGACTTCGCCGATGCCTTCATGAATTCGGACCAGCGAGTTGTAGGTTTCATCCACCACCTGGACGCCGTTTTCCGAGTTTGTGCTGGCTTCACCCAGAAAGCTGTTGGTCTCCTTCGCGGCGGCAGAAACCTTTTGCGCCAGATTCCTCACCTCTTCCGCAACCACGGCGAACCCCTTACCGCTTTCTCCTGCCCTGGCGGCTTCTACGGCTGCGTTTAAGGCCAAAAGATTCGTTTGAAAAGCGATATCTTCTATGATCTTGATAATGGCACCCACTTTTTTGGAGGATTCGTTGATGGCCTCCATGGCGGTGACCGTTCGTTTCACGGAGTTCAATCCATTTTCAATGAGCTTTTCCACCTCTTTGATGAACTCTCCCACTTTGGAAGAATCTTTATTGGATGTATTAATCAGATCGATAATACCGGATAGCGAATTCCTGGTCTGTTGGACGGAACCCTTTAGGTCGGTGGAGCATTGGGCCAAAGAACTGCTGGAATTGCCGATATTTGCAGCCGTGGAACCTACCTCATGGGACCCGTTAGTGAGCGCTCCGGCCACTTCGTTGATCTCTGAGGAAAGCCTTTGTGCAATGAGGAAATAGGAGATTGCTAATAATGCCAGGCCCTCTATGAGAAAAAAGATCATAAGAAAACGGTTATTGCGGGATGCGGTGGCCTCCACCTTTTTCATGGAGATGCTAACCACTAAAGCCCCGATGGCTGCACCGGCCTTTCCTTCGTGGCAATCGAAACAGTTTATACCACGCCAATTTTCTTCCAGGAGAAAGGGCACCACGGCATGGAGTTCGGCGTCTTTATAAACGTATTCAGGTTCACCGGTTGCGAGGACTTTTATTTCGGCCTCCGTTTGAGGCTTTTGATCCAACCCCCCCTCACCATACTGATCATTCACGCTTTTGCTACGGATCACGCGGACGTCGTTAATCCCTTCCGCTTTGCTGATTATTTTCAGCAAAGATGATTTTTCGTCCATAGAACCGAGGATCATCAAATTGTTTAATGCGCCCAGGGTCTGATCGGACACTTCGCGGGCAAGAACCGTGGCGCTTTCCATGGCCTGGTTCTTCTGCTTTTGGCCGATCCAAAGGATGTTCAAAATGGAAACCAGGGTAAAGGTGGCGCCCAGTACCAGCATGATCTTAACGCTTAAAGAATGCTTTGAAAACCATCCCATCAACTTTCCCTTTTCATATGAAGGTTTTTTCAAAACGCTATCATAATCTTTTTCTCCATTTATAACAATAAAGAGAGGTCTCAATGGGGAGCTTCCTCCGATTTTTTTAAATTGCAACCTTAGTGTAATATATGTGATAGAAATTATTTTGCTTTTTGTGCCTGTGATAAAAAATCAGACTATGAAAACCTTCCTTGGAAATTCGCCGTGGTACGATGAAAATAATCCCACCCAATACGGGGTGCGGGCAGGATCGCGCTGGCCTCACTTTCAAAATAAAGCTCCCCATGAAAAGATAGGGTCCTATGTGCCCTTCCCCCATTTTCTCGCCTCCGCCGCCGCTATCCTAGAAGCGGACGGCAAGGACGTGCTGTTGACGGACGGCGTAGCCGAGGGAATAACCGTGGAGGAGTTTGTCCAACGGATCAAGGATTATGGCCCGAAGCTGGTCCTTTTGGAGGTCTCTACTCCCTCCATCCACTACGACCTGGAGATAGCGAAGCGGATCAAAGGAGAGTGCGGGGATTTGAAGATCGCCTTCTGCGGAATCCACGCCCCCATGTCTTCCAACGAATTCTTGTTGCAAAATCCGGTGGTGGATTTCGTTCTGTTTGGTGAGTATGAATACACATTGAGGGAATTGGTACGAGAGTTTCAAAACAGCCATTCCTTCCAAAAGGTTCAAGGGTTGATCTACCGCGACCTAAAGGGCGGCGCGTGGATGAATCCGGGAAGGCCCCTCATTGAAAATCTGGATGAACTCCCCTTCTACGCCTGTCATTTTTTGCCCATGGAGAACTATCGTGATACGCCATGCGGCCTTCCCACCCCCAGCGTTCAGATGTGGACCAGCAGGGGGTGTCCCTTCCAATGCAGCTTCTGCGCCTGGCCCCAAATTCTTTACGGCGGGAACCGGTACAGAGTTAGAAGCATCCACCGTGTCCTGGACGAACTGGAGTTGTTGGTGGGCAAGTACGGATTCAAGTCTTTTTACTTTGACGATGATACCGTGAACATCGGAAAGAAAAGAATGCTGGAGCTATGCCGGGCCATCAAACAGAGGTTCCGGCTTCCCTGGGGCATCATGGCCAGGGCCGACAACATGGACAGGGAACTGCTCACCGCTTTTAAGGAAGCAGGTCTTTATTCCCTGAAATACGGGGTGGAATCGGGAGACCAGGATCTGGTGGACCGGTCAGGAAAAAAACTTAGCCTGGACAAGGTCCGGGAGGTAGCGGCCATCACCAGGGAGCTTGGTATCAAGACCCACCTCACCTTCGCCTTTGGCCTTCCGGGAGAGACCAAGGCCACCATCCAAAAAACCATCGATTTCGCACTGGAGTTGGACCCCGATTCGATACAATTCTCCCTGGTAACCCCTTTTCCCGGAAGCCGTCTTTACGAGTTGGCAAGAGATAAGGGATGGCTGGTTTCGGAAGACTGGACCCAATTCAACGGCAGCTCCTCCTCCGTGGTATGCACGGAGCATCTCACGGCCCAAGATCTGGAAGGAGCGTTGAAAAATGCCTACGAAAGCTGGAATCGGCATCAAAGACAAAAGAAAAGGAAAAAGGGCCTCCGGGAAGCAGACCGAAGCCTTCTCAAAACCATGGGTAAGACGCTGGTGATCCGTTCCAGTTACCTGGAACATTTCGAGGAGGTCCTGGAACTGGCAACCCTGGAGAAAGGTGGGAAGGTTTCCGTATTGGGCCAGCCCGCCATTACCGAACGCTTTGAGGGAAATGCCCGAATTCAGCGATTTTTCATCTACGGAGAAGGATTTCTCTGTGAGGATGTGCTAAAGGACGAGATGCTAGAGGAAATCCGAAACGAGCGGTTCCATACCGTCATCATCCTCTACAACAACTCCCCCATGGAAACCTATAAGGAGGTGGAAAAACTGGCCTGGGCTTTCAAATCTGACCAAATTATCGGGGTGGACTCCCAATACCGTTTTCGAGTGATAGGGGAAGAATTTTTTTAGCTGCTAACCACAGATATTTGAAATTTTATAATTATTAAACCGGATTAGCTCACGGAACACACGGAGTACACAGAAAAAATAAAGGGAAATTGGGGTCGCAACTCGTCAGATGAGACAAAATGAATTCATTAAGAATGAATGAAGGCACATCTGGGGCAAGGGTTTCTATTTTTATCATTGATTTAATAATAAGAGGAAACCATGATCTCAAATACCATGGACAACTTTGGAATATTTTTACCAGCTCAGGATGCTAATGCCCTTTCAAAGGTCAAGCAAGCGATTGATGATGTCGTTGCGCAAAGAGTGGCAGGTGTGGATTTAGTAACAGTGGCAGTGATGGAGGCTGTAGCAAAAGTTAAGCTCACTGTGGGCAATGGGGATTTTGCGCCGGCTTTTGCAGGGTCACTTTTGTCAAAATATGCCCAAACCCCTGCCGATTTTGAAAGTGCAATATGCTTATTAAAAATGGATCAATCAGCAAATCCATTTAGCGCTCAATTGGCTGGTTACTTAGAAAGACATGGATCGTTAATGCCTACAACAAGAGTTTTTAGTGCAACGGGTCCTTATGATGCATGGGAAAAGACAGGTTTTTATCAGGCGCACATGAACGGTATTGTAAATAATGTGGCCGCTTTTGCTCAACGTACAGCCCCAAAAACGAAACAACCCGTAATAATTGATGTTGGCCCTGCCACTGGTGTTTTGCTGGCTCGTATCTTAAATCGCCTTGTAGACGATCACGACTTAGAAGCAATTAATCTTGTACTAATCGATATTTCAACGGCGATGCTCGAGGGAGCTTCCGCTTATTGTCTTGAACATGTGTCTGTGCCTCTTCAAATTACGACTATTGAGTGTCATATTGAAGATATTAAACCTGAACAACTGGCTCAAATAGAATCGAATAAGCCCATTTGGTTTGCTCATGCTTCGGCGTCACTTCACCATATGCCCCACACTCAGAAACAAAAGGCAATGGAAACTCTTGGTGGCCTCACAGATCATCTTTTGATCACCGAATTTGACGCCAACAATGATTTACCTGAGGCCAATACGCCCGAGTTGTTTTATTCGGTTGTTGGACTTTATGGTTATTTTTTTGATGATATCTGTAAAAGCCCAGCCACTGAGGTAGAAAAACGTGCTTCCATTGATGACTTTTTGCTCTCCGAAGCAGTCATTATTATTCGTAGTGAGCACCGTTTTGGCTCTTCAGAAGAATTAGGACGCATCGATTACCATGCTCACAGGGATGTTTGGATTGAAGCCGCCAAACATACTGGGTGGACGGTTTATCGTGCAGAGACGTCTGTCGTGGTCCCGGATGGGGGAAGGGCAGTTACATTTTTTTTGGATATCGGAAAGATGCCAATCAATGGGGAACTTTATACTTAAGACCATGTCTTATAAATAAAGAAGATGATTATCAAATCTGCTGATGGCTGAATTTAAAATTAACGTATTTATTCAACGAATTTTGTGCAAACCAATATTACTTATTTTGTCCCGTAGGGATTTGTGAAATTAGCCCCGCAATTTATTGCTGGGAAACATGGCCCCGGCATATTAGCAGTCCCGTAGGGACGACTGAAGCCTGACAGCTCTTATCGTGCTCCATTTCCCTCCAGTATTTTCACCTTTGTGCCTTCCTGGCTTAGTAGTAATTTCGCTTTGATTTGACTTGCCCGGAAACAATTATTAATATTGAACCCACGCCCATGTACGATTTCAGGGTCTTCAGGCTTGGCTAATTACTTCGGGAAATCAATCACTTGCAGAGAATCATAAGCTCCGTCGTGGGAGCGCCGTTATTAATAGGGGTCATTTATTTTGGAGGTACGCAAACCTTTTTTTGGTTGACGGCAGTGGCAGCGGCTTTATGCGCACTGGAAATGAAGCAGATGTTCAACCTGGCCGGGAAACCTTTATCGCCCCACCTCGTCATCCCCTTTACCCTCTTTCTGCTTCTTCCCTTTTACTTAGAGCGATACGATCTTGCCGTATTCCTCCTTTTTGCCCTTTTTTTATGTCTTATTTTTTATAAAATCTTTTTTGGCGGTGGTCCATCGGACTCCATCCCCATGGCCGCCAATACCCTTTTCACCGTCATTTATATTTCCTTTTGCCTGGGTTTCCTGATTTTGGTCCGCAAACTGGACGAAACAGGTTACTTTGTCTTCTTTATTTTGGCGGCCACCTGGATGGGTGATACCATGGCCTTTTACACCGGGACACACCTGGGCAAACGGCCCATTGCGCCCCTGGTCAGCCCCAAAAAAACCGTTGAAGGCGCCATGGGCGGGTTGGCCGGGAGTCTCATAGCCGGGATTCTGTTTCACTTCACGCTCCTGCCCTCCCTGACGCTTTTCCACTGTGCCATGGTGGCCCTGGTTTGCGGTGTCTTCGGACAATTGGGAGACCTACTGGAATCCATGGTGAAACGGGAATTGGGAGCCAAGGATTCTGGGACAATCCTTCCCGGACATGGCGGACTTTTGGATCGGATCGACGGAATCCTGCTCAGCGCTCCGGCCTTTTACGTTTACTACAGGATGGTGTTGTTATGATGAATTTATCTGTTTTGGGATCATCGGGATCCATCGGCGTCAGTACCTTGGATATTGTGCGCAGCCATGGGGATAAGTTTCGTGTGGTGGGGTTGGCGGTACAGAAGAACATCAAGCTCCTGGAGGAGCAGATCGCGGAGTTTAAGCCGGAGGTGGTTGCGGTTTTTGACTCCCACGCAGCGGAGACCTTGAAGCAAAGGCTGAAGGGGTCCAACGTGAAAGTCCTTTCCGGCAGAGAAGGAGTGACGGAGGTGGCCGTGCTGGACAAAACGGAAATGGTGGTGGCCGCCATCGTTGGGGCGGCAGGGATGCTTCCTACTTTAAGAGCCATCCAGGCCGGAAAGAAGATCGCTTTAGCGAATAAGGAAACCCTGGTCATGGCGGGAGAGATCATGATGGCCGAGGCGGAAGAGCGCGGAGTGAAAATCCTGCCGGTGGATAGCGAACACAGTGCTATTTTTCAATCGCTGGAGGGGAACAAAAAGGCGCATCATATCAAAAAACTGATCCTCACCGCCTCTGGTGGACCTTTCCGCGAAAAAACTATGGAGGAGTTGGAGAAGGTGACCCTGCAACAGGCGCTGAACCATCCCAATTGGGACATGGGACCCAAAATCACGGTGGATTCCTCCACTCTGATGAACAAGGGGCTCGAGGTGATTGAGGCCAGGTGGCTTTTCGATGTCCCGGCTGACCAGATAGATGTGGTGGTGCACCCACAGAGCATGATCCATTCCATGGTGGAGTTCATCGACACCTCCGTCATCGCCCAAATAGGGGTGCCCGATATGCGGGTCCCCATTTCTTACGCGCTCTATTATCCACATCGACTGAATAACGATGATTTCCCTTCCCTCAACTTTTTCGAGAAGAGCACCTGGACCTTCCACCAGCCCGATTTAAAAAAATTTCCCTGTCTGCGTCTGGCCTTTGAGTCGTTGAAAGAAGGTGGCACCATGACGGCAGTGCTCAACTCCGCCAACGAGGTGGCCGTGCAGGCCTTTTTGGAAGAACGCGTCAGCTATCTCCAAATACCCAAAACCATTGAGGAGGTCCTGAACGGACACCAGACCAGGACTGGATGCAATATCGAAGAGATCCTGGAAGTGGATGCGGAGACGCGAAAAAAAACAGCGGAAGTGATTGCTAAAGAATAAACAAAAAAAAGCAAAACCTTGCTGAACCACGAATTTCACTAATTCCACTAATTTTTAAGTTTTTTTATTCGTGAAATTCGTGCAATTCGTGGTTCAGAAAGGTTTTGCTTCTTGCGCCATCCCCATAACCCGCCATGAAGGAATTTCAACTATTTGATAGTCCCCTCCAAGGCGCGAACCTCATCGAAGCCAGCGCCGGGACCGGCAAGACCTACATCATCACCTGGCTCTACCTCCGATTGATCCTTGAGAAAAAACTATCGGTGGAAGAGATCCTGGTGGTTACCTTCACCGAGGCAGCCACCAAGGAACTGAGAGACCGGATTCGCGGACTCCTCCGCGAGGCCCTCCGTGCCCTTTCTTGCCCTTCTTCCTGTCAAAACGAGCAACTTCGGGGGTACCTCGCCGGGATGGAAGAGGCCGAAGAAGCTTGCCACCGCCTAACCTTTGCAATGCGCTCCCTGGATGAGGCGGCCATTTACACCATCCACGGATTTTGCCAAAAGACCCTCCACGACAACGCCTTCGAAAGCGGCGCCCTCTTCGACACCGAATTGGCCACCGACCAGGAAAATCTCATCCAGGAAATCGTGGAAGATTTCTGGCGCAGGAACATGTACGACGCGCCCATGGAGTTTGTCCGTTTCGCCCTGGATAAAAAGCTCCACCCCCGGCAACTCCAAAAATTCCTGGGGAACCATCTGGAGCATCCAGATCTGAAGATTGTACCGGAGCTTTCTCCTTCTTCTTATTCCACGGAGGGTTTCAACGAGGCCTTTGCAAAGGTGCGGACCTCCTGGGCATCGGCCAGGGCCGAGGTGGAGAAAATTTTTACGGAGTCGGACCTCAATCGAAGGCCCTATAAACAAGCAAGCATCCCGGTCTTCCTGGCCAAGATGGACCAATACACCTCCTCCAAAAGCGGCAATCCTTCCCTTTTCAAAGAGTTTGAAAAATTCACTGCCTCCTACCTGGCAAAGTCCATGAACAAAAAAAAGGAGCCGCCGGAGCATCTTTTTTACCAGGAATGCGAAGAGTTGAAGAATCAGGCGGATGAGCTGTGCAAGGCTATGGATCTCCACCTCCAGTTCTTGAAATACGATCTCTTTCACTATGCGAAAAGCGAGTTGGAACGTCGAAAACGCGAGCAAAACATTCGATCCTTCGGAGACCTCATCATAGGTCTGCGTACTCCTTTGAAAGATGAAGGGAGAGGTCCCGCCCTGGCCCGGTCCATCCGGGCAAAATACCAGGCGGCCTTGATCGATGAATTTCAGGATACCGACCCGGCGCAGTGGGACATTTTTCAGACGCTCTTCGACGCCGAAGACCACATCCTTTTTCTTATTGGCGACCCCAAGCAGGCCATCTATAGCTTTCGAGGGGCGGATGTGCATGCCTACATGAGGGCGGCGGAGAAGATCTCTTCGCGGTATACGTTGGGAGTGAACTATCGCTCGGAATCCGCGCTGGTGGAAGGCGTCAACACCATCTTTCACAGTGTGGATAACCCTTTCGTTTTTGAAGGTATCCAATACAGACAGGTGCGGGCAGGGGAGGGGAACGATGAAGGATCGCTTAACATCCATGGAAAATCGGAACCCCCCCTTCACCTGTGGTTCGTGGGAAGAGACCAGGGGTCGGACTCATCCAAACCCATTCCCAAGGGCAAGATAGAAGAGCGTATTACCCAGGCCGTTGCTGCAGAAATCGCCAAACTACTCCGCTTGGGTAAGGAAAGCCTAGCCTTGCTTGGCAAAGACAGCCTGAAACCAGCAGACATCGCCATCCTCACCCGCACCAACCGGGAAGCTAATCAGGTACAATCCGCCTTGCGGTCCCTGCGAATTCCCTCCGTGCTGGAAAGTACCGGCAATCTTTTCGATTCCCGCGAAGCGGCGGAAATGAGGCGTCTGCTGGCAGGGATCCTGGAGCCTAACAATCTCGGACTACTGAAAGCAGCCCTGGTTATCGACATCTATGGTCTTAACGGAGAAGAATTGGAGCAACTGGTGGAGGACGAGGAAAAATGGGATCAGGTCCTCCTCAATTTCCGCCATTACCATCAACTATGGAGCCGATACGATTTTATGCGCATGTTCCGACATTTCATGGCCGGGGAAGGGGTCCGCAGTGAGCTCCTGGCCTTTCCCGACGGGGAGCGTCGCATTACCAATCTCCTCCATATAGCAGAGGTGCTGCACCAGAAGTCCCTGGACAACCACCTGGGAATGCAGGAGACCATCGCATGGCTAACCGGACAGTTAGACCAGGATTCCCCCTTAAGGGAAAAGGAACACGAAATCCGGCTGGAAAGTGATGAGGACGCCGTGAGGATCGTTACCATTCACAAGAGCAAGGGACTGGAGTACCCGGTGGTTTTTTGTCCCTTTCTCTGGAGCAGTTCCCTTTTGGCGGGCAAAAACAAGAGCGGAGAGTTCACCTTTCACGACGAAGAAGGTCATCTCACCCTGGCCATGGGTCCACAGGAGATGGAAGAGAACAGGGAGGCCGCCCAGTTGGAAATGCTCTCGGAGAATCTCCGGCTTTGCTATGTGGCCCTCACCAGGGCCAAAAACCGTTGCTATCTCCTTTGGGGACCTTTTAATAAAGGCGAGACCTCCTCCCTGGCCTACCTGTTCCATAATCAGGACCAGCCAGAAGAGTTCCTGGAAAAAGGGGGAACACCCTTCAAGGAGATGTCCGACGAGGCCATGCTGGCAGATACGGCCGGACTAGTGGAGTCCGCCAAGGGCTCCATTCACCTTTCAGCAATGCCGGAGGAGTCGGATACGGCTCCCATGCTCCCGAAAGATGAAGCCACTGAGTTGAAGTGTCGGGAGTTTACCGGAAGCGTGCGGGAGGCATGGAGAATCGCCAGCTTCTCTTCCATGGTCTACGAAAAGCCTGACCTGGCCGATCTGCCGGACCGCGACACCTTCGCCGGATCGGAAAAGGAAGATGGGAAGCAAATAGTGATGAAAGCCGAAAAGGAAGCCAAGAAGGAAGAGGGGAGGGTGGATATCTTCTCCTTTCCCAGGGGGACCAAGCCTGGAAACCTCTTCCACGAAATATTCGAGATTCTGGATTTCGCGGCAACCGACCCTTCCCCATGGGTACGGCAAAAGTTGGAGGAGTATGGGTACGATCCTTCCCTTTGGCTGGAGCCGGTCTGCGCCATGGTGAAGAAAGTTCTATCGGCTCCCCTGGAGACCGGGAAAGACGATTTTACCTTGTCGCGCATCCCGGCAACGGATCGGGTCCACGAAATGGAATTCTATTTCCCTCTTCTCTCCGTGACGCCCAAGAAGTTAGGAAATATTTTCTCCAAACACGGACGCGGGGAGTTGCAGGGCGATCTGCCGGAAAGGATGGAGCGTCTGAACTTCTCCCCCACCCAGGGCTTCATGAAGGGTTTCATGGATCTGGTTTTTCAATATAACGGACGCTATTACCTGCTGGACTGGAAATCCAACTATCTGGGAGGCAGGGTGGAAGATTATAGCCCGGAGAACCTGAAGGCCCTCATGGTGAAGGAGTACTACACCCTTCAATACCATATCTACCTGGTGGCCCTGAACCAGTATCTAAGCATGAGGATGCCTAACTACCGCTACCAGGACCATTTCGGCGGAGTCTTCTATCTTTTTCTGCGGGGAATGGGCAATGGCAAGGCACCGGGATTTGGAATTTACCGTGATTTACCGCCGGTCGGGTTGGTGGAGGAACTTGCCAGGGTGTTGGTGGGGGAGGGAGATGCTTAGCGCGTAGAACAGAGCACCTGGCGCGTAGCCCCTGCTCTCCACTCTCTCGTTTCTTCTTTTGTCTTCTGTCCTATGTAGCCTGTCTTCTGCCCTTTGCTCTTAGCGCTCCGTGCATTGGGAGTTTGCTTTGAACGGGAAGAAGAATATGCCTATAATGTTGCAATTACTGACTTGTCATTGAAGTGGAAAAATGATTGAAAACAAATTGAAGCACCTAGAAATGTATAGCACAGATGACGAGCAATCGTCTTGCTTATTTTTTGTTGCTGAGAAAACGAAACACCCACATGTCCGTATCTCGCTGGAACACGCTGAAGAGTATAAAGCCGATGCGGTTTTTTTTCGGAGGTTTCCCGATGGCGACAATCGTTCTCTTATGCCACAGATTTATGTCTATTATGATAATAATCTTTCATTAGACAAACCTAAATATGCTGAAATCCACCGCCGCCTTTGGAATGTAGGGATTGTACCCCTTGCATACATAATTACTGCAACTGAAATCAAAGTCCTTAATTGTCGCCGAGAACCAGATGTTGATATAGCCAATAAGAAACCCCTCTTCACACCATTTCAGAAACTTGAAAAACTCTTGGTAGCAGAACAGGCGTTTGTTACCAGGGCCATTTCCTCTGGAACTCTTTGGGAAAATCCTGTATTTAGAAATGATTTTGCGTTGGAGAAAACAGCATACTACAAACTTCTCAGCCACCTTAAAGCATTCAGAGAACAGCTTCTTCGGCAGGAAAAGGGAATTCTCTCTGAAGCTGTAATTAATCGTCTGCTGGTCATGGCGATATTGGTTAAATATCTAAATGATCGCCAGGATTCCAACGGAGCCAGGGTTTTCCGCAAAGGCTTCTTCAGTCAATTTTCATCTTCCAAATCCGATGATTTTGCTCTGCTTTTTCAAGAGCAAGGGAGCTGTATTAAGCTGTTTGATCACCTCAGCAAACATTTTAACGGAAATATTTTTGAACTGACGGGTAATGAAAGGGATGAGTTAGCCAAGGCGGACTTGACACCAATCACTGACTTTCTGGAAGGTGATAAGGAACCGACAGGGCAGGGGATTTTTTGGCCGCTTTATTCATTCGAGGACTTGCCGGTTGAACTAATTAGCAATATATACGAAGAGTTTTTAGCTAAAAAAGACAAGGAGATCAACAAAGGAGTAGTTTACACCCCACCTATGCTTGTGGACTTTCTTATTGACCAGTGCCTTCCTCTTGATCCAAATACTCTTCAATGGAAAATCCTTGATCCTGCCTGTGGGTCAGGTGTATTTCTGGTTGGAGCCTATAAACGTCTTATTCATTGTTGGCGTATGGCAAACGACTGGAAGACACCGACACTACTTGACCTGCAAGGCCTACTGAAAAACAATCTGTTTGGTTTCGATAAGGAGTCAGAAGCTGTACTGATTACTGCATTTAGTCTTTGTGTCGCTCTTTGTGATGAATTAGAACCCCTAATCATTTGGAATGAGCTGAAGTTTGACAATCTACGTAAGCGCAATCTCCTTAACAGAGATTTTTTTGAACTAATTGAGTCAGGAGAATTTGATAATCATTTTGACTTAATCATTGGGAACCCTCCCTTCGAAAGTGAGCTAAAGACTGCCTCCGCACAGCGAATAGAGGCCGCCAGCGCCCAAAAAAGGCCTAAAACACCTGACAATCAATTGGCACTACTTTTTTTAGAACAATCTTTCCGGCTGTGTCGTAATGATGGGACGGTCTGCTTAATTCAACCGGCCGGGCCTTTGCTATACAACGGAAATGCGCAACTATACCGTGAACATCTTTTCAATAATTTCAATTTTAACTGTATCTATGATTTTACAGTATTAGAAGGGACTCTTTTTTCAAAGGCAAAAGTAGCCGCTGCTGCCATAATGGGGCAGAAATCCCCTATTTCTAAAGATAAAGTACTTCATATTACTTTTCGAAGAACGAGAGCAGTCAAGGAAAAACTGCTTTTTGAATTAGATCCTTATGATTTTCATTGGGTTTATCGCGATTCGGTTTTAAAAAACCGATTTCTTTGGAAAGCCAATCTTCTTGGAGGTGGGCGCCTTCACCGTGTACTAGAACGTTTTGCGAATGTTCCTACGCTTGGGCAATATTTAGAGCAAAAGAGGAGAGATGAAGGGTGGCAATTTGGAGAAGGGTATAGTGTTGGTTGCGGAAGAAAATTGAATGCGGCACCCAATGTAAAAGAATTGATGAAACATACTCCTGGTGAACTCAAGGTGTTGTTTAAATTAAAGAGAACTCCTAAAACTGCACCCTGGATCACTGGAAAGAATGATGTATTACCAAGAGCCATGACATCAGATGGAATCGACGGGAGCATGGTGATTCCCTGTGCTGATACTTTCTTTGAGGAACCTCGAACTAGAATCAGAGCAATATTTACCCCTCCACATGTACTTCTAAGGGAGGTTGTACTTGGAGAAGCTATTCCATCAGTCTTTTCGAAGGAAGAGTTGGTTTTCAGCAAACAAATTTTTGGTATTCATGCGCCTCAACAAAATGAGGCACGGCTTAGAGAAATTGCTAGACGACTAAACGACTCAGGCCTGTATAGTTTTTTAGCCACTGTTGTAAGTGGCAGAATGCTTGTTGGCAGAGGAACATCGATACTTCAAAGTGACATTCTGGCATTGCCATACCCTGATGACATAGTTGACATTGAACTTAACGATTGGGAAAAAGTGCTTTCAGAGGACATTTCCAATTACCTTATTGACTTCCGGTGCAACGGTGAACAATCATTCGTGCTTCATAATGTGAGTGGAGCAGAATTGACGGATTTTGGAAGGATGTATTGCAGTATCCTAAATCCAGTCTATGAAAAGTTTAAACCTCTGGACCCAATATCATTCGACTCATTCATCTGTTTTCCATTTTGCTACGGCAATGATCCAAAAATAGAAATTCCTGAAGCAAATCATGTGGTGCCTTTTCTTAAAGAACTCCTTCACAGAAAACTTAGTAGCCGCTTGTTCGTAAACCGAATTATTCGTTTGTATGATCAGAATGTAATTTTTATGATTAAACCAAATCAGAAACGTTACTGGTTGCGTTCTATTGCTCTTCGTGATGCTGATGAAACTTTGGTTGATTTATTAGAGCAAGGGTACTGAGCAATTCATGACAAACCCACGTGAAAAAAGAATGTTAAGTGGCGATGGGGCTTTGCGCGGCCCAGAATCAGGTGCTCAATTCAACCGAGTGGTTAAACTTGTTGAAGATTGTTTGCCTCTGCTTGCCGTGTCTGCCTTGAAGGAGGGTATCGAGAACGAAAATGGCCTGAATAGGCAACTCTCCCAATTTATAACAAATATGAGTAAACAGACAGGGCTTCCATTCTTTTCTCAACCTGAAAGCATGGAAAATGAGACGCATGGGGGCAGTCCTGCGGTAGACATCGGCATCCATCTCTATGTAGATGATGTTTCCAGTAAGCCGCCTAAGGTTACCGTTTTTGAGGGCAAGCGGTTAACTTCTAAACTTGGGAAAAAGCGCAGGCATGAATATGTATTTGGACATGAGGATAAGGGAAAACATATACCTTGTGGTGGTATTGAGCGTTTCAAGAAATCAATCCACGCGCGGGAGTTCGCACGCGCAGGAATGATTGGTTATATTCAAGATTGCTCACCAGATCATTGGTATAAGCAAGTTAATGCTTGGGTTTCTGATTTAATCGGCCAAAATCATAATCCAAATTGGCTTAAAACAGAGTTGCTGAGTCTACAGCAAACGGAAGAGAAAGTGTCTACTTACACTTCATCTGTTTCTCGTAACGGCAGAGAAATCCATTTGACCCATTTATGGATAGACCTTACGGTAAACTGAGCAGGATTCTTGAAAAAATGATAGGGTAGTTATATCGTCAGATGACAAAATATTCTTCATTTTTTCCGCAAGCTTTTCCTTTTGCCAGGCGTTCCATAAACCAGGTCACGACCTTGTTTGCGACAGTCCCGCTTGTCCCGCCAACCTTTCCCCCGTCTCTTTTTTCTTACACGGTAAAGCAAAACCTAAAACTTATTCTCCTTAGGAAGGCAGGAATTACAGGAAATTGAAAACTTAAACTTTAAAACCTTTTCTTTCTTCCTGCCCTTCCTGTCTTCCTAAGCGTTATAGGTATTTTCCTTTTTTTTACAATTCAAAACATGCTAACCGCCACAATGGCTTCGTTCCAAGTCAATCTGTTTTTTTAGAAAGATTTTTATCAATGATTGGTAGGGAACGTCTCTTTTGTGGGCTATAACTCGCAACTCATCCAGCATAAACTCGGGCAATCTTAATGAGATCGTTTTTGTCGAGGGTTTTAACTTTGGGAAATTTGTTAATTCCGCCCGGTCCCAGTCTACATATTCATTGGAATCATTGTCCGCCCAGAATTCCCGTTCTTCATTCTCATCTTTGAATTTAGGAATCTCTTTTAATTTTTTCATGATATTTTCTGTTTTCCCTCCTATTCATATCTCTTGCCGAAATGATGCGAATCCGGTTATCTCTGATTGTAAACGCGGCGAATAGCAATCTGCCATGATCAGTACGGCCCAAAACGAAAAAACGTTTTTCAAAATTTGAATGTTTGCCATCATCCGATACTATAACCTTTTGAAACCGAATCAGGCCACGACCTTCTTCACGACAGTCCCGCTTATCCCGCCAAGCTTTCCTCAGCCCAAAACCACCGAAAACGACTCTCTTTTAGAAAAAAAGTCTTTCTTGCGCTCGTCGAAAGGAAATTCCTACCATCCTACAATTCGTTTTCCTATACAATCCTGAGTAATATGCATCTATTAATGCATAAAATAAAAAAGCACTTAGCCGAAATTGTCAGCTAAGTGCTTGATTTTAATGGCGCGCCCGGCAGGATTCGAACCTGCGACCTACGGATTAGAAGTCCGTTAAACGGCGTATTTAAATAATCTTACAACCGCTTGATTTTACGGCATTTGGCGCTATCCTATTGATTATTAAGATTTTTTGCCAATTCTGGTATTTACGGTGATTCTGGTGGTTCAGTTGGTTTCAGACCAATTCGGTCACGTTTTGGTCACACTCAGGTCACCTTGGATTTTTACTATTGGTTGGATTTATTGAGTTCAAAATATTGGATTGACCGCTTCGATTGTCTACTTATTTAATTTGATTCTCCAAAATCCTTTTCCGCCATTCTCCTCCCAATAGCCTTCTAAAATAAGCCCATTTTTAAATCTATGAAGGGATGCCTCTCCTCTTTGATCATTTTTATCCAATTGAAAATGGTCACTACCATCATTTCCTCCCTTATAATAAGTGGGTTCTTCCTCTTCATAGGTATATGACACAGAAATAGATTCATCATCAATCTTGACTTCACATTTTTTCCCAAGATCGATTGATCCATCATAGCCAAGAGTATCCATAAAAGAATTTTTCCAAATAGCCATGGACCTCCTCAAAAAGTGTAATCTAATCAATGTTTCATTTTATTCCAATATTCGTGACAATTCCAGTGGACTCAGGCCCTTTATATTTTATTTAAGCCAATTCTGATAGTTATGGTAATTTTGGTGGGTTTCGGTCATTTACAGATTAGTTTCATTTTGGCCCCCAAAACATGTATTTTTCGAGCATGACTGAACTGTAACCATGAGTATCCTTGGCAAAACTATAGAAAGCGGTTGTTAAAAGACAGGTCCCATAGCCTATCAAGTTCCCTTTAGACGGAATCGAACCGCCGACACGAGGAT